>NZ_JABXKM010000093.1 GCF_017115025.1 Nostoc sp. NOS(2021)
GTCAGAATACCTTTCCTGTATTCTGACGACTGACGCCTTTATTCTGTTTCGATAAACATTTTTGCCTTTTTTATTTTTACTTTTACCTGTTGAGAGGGGGAACAAGAAGAATATGAATAAACATCCTTTTAACTCAGCACTGCTTCGGCGATGTCCTTTGTTTGGTCGCAATGACGTGAACAACACCTACCACTCGCTATTTTGATTCTGCTGTGCTTGAATGTGGTAGTTGCCCCAGTTGTTTATGCTGTTGCTAACAGCACCCTGAAACTCCTGCTGCGTCGGCAAAAGAATTAAAAATTAAAAATTAAAAATTAAATTCTAGGAGCAATTGGAAAACTTTTTATGGCTATTATTCGAGAAACCATCAGAGCAATTTTTATAACTCTAATGCTTTGGTCGTTGACTGCAATCATCTATCCGCTGATAATCCTGGTAGTGGGTCAAGTTTTTTTCCCTTATCAAGCTAACGGCAGCATCAAACTGAATTCAAATGATGAACCAATTGGTTCCGCTTTGATTGGACAAGTGTTCACATCTGAGCGATATTTCCATCCTCGTCCCAGTACTGTTAGATATAGCCAAGGAAAAAAAGCCAAGCCAACTGGCATATCTGGAGCCAGCAATCTCGCTGCTAGCAATCCAGAGCTACTGAAGCGGATTTTAGAAGAGGCAGATAAATTGCGAGAGGAAAATCTTCAACCGATCGCTGATATGATTTATACCTCTGGTTCTGGTTTAGATCCGCATATTTCCTTTAAAGCAGCACGGCAGCAATTGGCGCGGGTTGCTGGTGCGCGGGGAGTAAAAGAAGATGAAATCCTACGTTTAATTAATAAGTATACTGATGACAGATTTTTAGGGATTTTTGGCGAACCGGGAGTGAATGTTTTCCGATTGAATTATGCTCTTGACTTTCAAGATATTAATCGTCAGTAAAATTAAGAAATGGGCATTGGGCATTGGGCATTGGGCATTGGGTATTGGGTATGAGTAAAGCGCCGTTTTCCGATGAAATAGGCTTGCTATAGGAATCAATAATGAAATGTCAGATCATAGTAATACTGGTTCGGCTGGCACTACACCTTTAAATTCTGCAAATTACTCGCTTTATCCGGCACGACGGCGGGGTAAGCATAAAATATTTATTGGTATGGCTCCTGGAGTAGGCAAAACCTACCGGATGCTGGAAGAGGCACATTCACTCAAACATGAAGGAATTCATGTCGTCGTTGGGCTTTTGGAAACCCACGGGCGCAAGGAAACAGCTGAGAAGGCAAAGGGACTGGAGATTTTACCCCGCAAGCAATATCTTCGGGATGGGTTGATGCTAACGGATATGGATACAGATGCTATTTTAAAGCGATCGCCCCAGTTGGTGTTAATCGATGAACTTGCTCATACCAATGTCCCTGGTTGCCCACGCGAAAAACGCTACGAAGATGTAGAAATAGTTTTGGCAGCAGGTATTGATGTCTACTCCACAATGAATGTGCAACATTTGGAAAGTCTTAATGATCTAGTAGCACGAATTACAGGTGTGGTAGTCCGTGAGCGAGTTCCTGACAGGATTCTGGATGATGCTGATGAAATTGTGGTAATAGATGTCACACCCGAAACGCTACAAGAACGGTTATTAGAAGGGAAGATTTATGCACCCCAAAAAATCCAACAATCCCTCGATAATTTTTTCCAACGCCGTAACCTGATTGCTTTGCGGGAGTTGGCTTTGCGGGAAGTAGCAGACAACGTGGAAGGAAATGCGATCGCCACTATCCCTAACGGCCAATCCTGTAATATTCACGAGCGGGTTTTGGTGTGCATATCCACTTATCCCAACTCAGTGCAGCTGTTACGCCGGGGTGCGAGGCTAGCTAACTATATGAATGCCCCACTTTATACCTTGTTCGTTGCCGATCCAGAACGCTTCCTCAGCAAGGAGGAAAGCCTACATATTGACACTTGTGAGAAACTCTGTAAAGAATTTGAAGGTACTTTTCTTCATGTTACCAACAGTAACGTAGCAAATGCGATCGCTGAAGTCGCCGAGAAATATCGGATTACCCAAATTGTAATTGGTGAGAGTCAGCGATCGCGCTGGCAAATGCTCCTCAAAGGATCTTTGACGCAAAAATTAGTCCGTTTGCTCAAAAATATCGATTTGCATATCATTTCCAGCGAAAAAATGGTTTCACCTAAATAGGGGATCAAATTTCCATAAAAATCTCAGAAGTAAAGCTCCCATGCAGACCATAGGGGATATGATGCTTCAGATGTAGCCGTGCGATCAGTCCTTTAGAGAAATCACTAGCATCCAAAATTACCAAATCTGAGCGGTGATGGACAGCATCATAAACCAAAGCTAATACCCAACCATCATCTTCCTTTTCAGAACCTGGGCGCGGGACAAAAATCGGTTCACCTACAAAACCACGGGGTGCAGCACTCCAAAGTTGTCTTTCAAGAGACTCTAAATCAATTTTCAGCAATGCTTGTAAGGGAGCATTACCAGTCTCTGCATGAGCCGCACCTATATATAGATATCGATAAGGGTGTCCCACATTCGCCGGATGTATGCTGGGAAATTCACAACAGCGGCCATCAATCAATTCCCGCCGTACTGTCCCATCCTTTAGATTCAAATAAAATCGCCAGAGTTGCCCAGGTGAGAGCGCCTCAAAATCAACTTGTCGAAAATCGCTTTTAGGTTCGATTTTTGATAAATCTTGGTAAGAAATGGAGTCAATCAAAATTTCCTCTCCTACCTCAAAAGCATTGACATGATGGAAGACGAAACCCGACTGAGTTTCCAGAATTTTTATCTTTTCTTGCCCTTCTTTGGGGAAGCGGGGAATAATTAAAATTTGAGTTGGCTGATTTGGCTGAAATTTGATACATTCTCCCGCCGCACGTATTCCCAAGGCGAAAGGTATAGGATTAAAGGTGACAGGATTTTGAAAGAAGATGCAGTAATTGCGAGTAATGACAAAATCGTGGATGAAAGAGAAACCTGGAACCTTATGAGCGTGCTGTCTGACAATTTCACCTGCTGGGTTTAGCTCAAAAATAGTAATTGTGGTAGATAATCCCGGCTTAATCGAGAAATTTACCAGGCAAGGTGCGCCGCCATCTTGATCACAATTCTTTTCCAAGCGGGGATGTGCAGCGAAAGCTTCACCTGCTGACAAAACACCATTAAAATATTCGGTTCCCAAGGTTTCAAGAGTATAGGGATCGAGGCGATATGCTTCAGAAGCTTCCCACAGTGCTAGCAGTTTCCCACCCCAATAGATAACATTTGTATTGGCGATATTTTTGAGTTTGAAGTCAAAGATATTAGCTAACCAGCCGCCGGGTTTTTGAGTACCAAAAGTACCGCGATAGAGAATTTTTCCCGCCTTTTGCTCTGCCAAATAGCCAGTTGTGCGGACAAAGCGGTTGCGAAAATGAGCGCGGCCGTTGGTAAAGGTAATTTTGCTAATCATCCCATCCCCATCAAATGGGTGATGAAGAAGTTGCCCATTCACATCCAACAAACCGGGGCCATTTCTAAACAGCGTACCTTGTAATTCTCTGGGAATTTGTCCTTCTATATCATCAATCCAATAATCAAACTCTTGGGTGACAGATTGATATCCTCCTTGCCAGTCTGCACGAGTGTAGGATTTTTCTGTAACTAAGCTCTCTTGACTTTTAAAATGCATATACTTTGTTTTTTATTGTTACCTTGCACGAAAACATATAGCCGCTAGAAAATAATTTCTTTGCGAC
Organism: Nostoc sp. NOS(2021); assembly: GCF_017115025.1. Classification (GTDB taxonomy): domain Bacteria; phylum Cyanobacteriota; class Cyanobacteriia; order Cyanobacteriales; family Nostocaceae; genus Nostoc. The sequence continues at coordinate 3,772 of NZ_JABXKM010000093.1, forward strand.
TTTGCTAGCGTCTCCCCAACTCTTGGAGACGCTCCTTTGCGTTGGCAGAAGACTGCGCTGGCTCACCGCTACGCCAACACCGTAACGCACTGATTCAATTTTTGGTAATATTTGTTACACTATTCTACTATTCCCGACTCTGGTTCTTTCAGTACCAACTCAGACATCAAATCTGGCAAAAACAGTTGTTCCCCATCCTTTGATGTCTCAGTTTGCTCCTCAGCAGCAGGTAGCCAGTTGATAAATGGTAGGGGTAACAGCGTGCTGAGGTTAGTAATTAGCACCAATAGCCAAAGTGACTCAAAGTTCGTTGCAGTGATCCCCAGCCAATAGGTGATTAATGCGCCGAATGCATGGGAAACCGTTCCTGCTGAATTAAATACCGACATTAGCAAGGCAAATAATGTCGCTTCCACACCAGGGGGACAAAGCCTTGCTGCTAGCACCATCACTTGCATAAAGGCAATTTTCCCCATCACAGTGAGAATAAGACTATCACCCAAACTAAACCAGTGGTCATCTATACCTAACAGCCTGTTTGTGTGAGTCACCAACAACAGCATCGTCATCCCTAAAATTGACGAAAGGACGGTACTCCAGGCAAAAATCACGCGAAAAGGAATGCTTTTGAGGTAACGTTGAAAAATCCAAACACCTGCTAAAGAAGCGAAACTTGTTACCAAGTGTACCCGCCCCAAAAATTCTGGTTCAAAGTGTAGTTCGTTGGTAGAAAAGAAGAAAAAGGCTGAGTCCGCATTTGGGGTAGCTTGCCAAATGAAGATAAACGCTGTTGGTAGCCAAATTGTTTTTTGGGTAATGGCTTGGCGTAGCTGCCCCAGTTGATGTTTGATTGGTAAAGAGTTGGTCTGATTACTGTCTTGAGAATCTTTGCTAACGGGCGACTCAGCAATTAACCAAGCCACCCCTGAAACAATCAGCGGAAATAAAGCGGTAATCCCAAAGACGGTACGGGTAGTAAAGTATTGAAGCAGCAGACCGCTAAAGTAGGCTGTTATTAAACCTCCGATCGCAGAAGCACCCCAGCACAGAGATTGTAGTGAACCGGCTTTCGCTTGCGATTCGCCTCTGGCTCGTTCCACAACCAACGAGTCAACTATGACATCACTCATGGCGACAGAGAGAGAACCAAGAGCGATCGCTAACGTCGCTGCCCAGCTAGTATGAACTATTGTGGCCAGACTCACCCAAGAAACAGATCCGAGTATCCCGGATAAAATCAAGTAAGGACGCCTACGATAGCCAAATATAGGCAAGCCATCAGAGATAAAACCAAACACTGGCTTGATCATCCAAGGTAGGAAGACAATTCCCAATAGCGCCGACACCTGGACTGGACTCAGCAGCAGTTCATCTTTGAGGAAAAAGCTAACGGCTAGACGCGATAACCCTAAAATTCCTTGGACAAAGTAAACGGTGAGAATTGCAATTAACTCCGCATTGGGTTCATTACCCAAGAAGATTTTTTGTGTTAATGAGTCTTTGACCTTGGACAAGCCAGATGATTGAAGCACCATTCGATAAATATTTTTTAAATTTTATTTACTTTTCTATCATATCGATTCTGAGGATGTGGGTTTTCTGTAAGCTTTTTCCTTTTAAGTAAGTGAGCGTGATTGAAGAAGAATTCAGAAGCGCAGCTTAGGATTGCTCTGCGGCTTGGCGTCAGAATCAAGACGCAGCGCGAACGCTAACACCAGTCGTACAGAATACCTTTCCTGTATTCTGACTCCTAAATTCTGTTTTGATAAATTACAAAAGGATTAGGGCGAACCTACCGGAAGTAAGCTCGCCCTAGCTTGTATTTGTATTTAATGTTGAATTGTCACCGGAAGTTTTGAAATCCTCCCTACGGCACGCTATGCGAACGTGGAGCCTGGGGTTAGGGTATAGAGAAAATCAGGAAAATCTTACCAAATTATTGAGAAGCCGTGTAAGGTTAACGTCTCATGCACGGTTTGTCAACGCCGAGTCAGGAAGGTGAATTCCTGGCTTAGGCATCGAGTTATGACAATTGCAAAACTGACTTTTTGTTGACTCGACGAGTCATAACTGAAGTTGCACCCACAAAACCAATCACCAAAACACCTAATAGAGAAGAAGACTCAGGAACTGCTTGGGTAACTACATTACCGATGATGCTCTTGTAGCCAGTGGCGACTGTGTGATTATCTGATTCAAAACCACTTCCGCCAATATTGCTGAATTGAACCTGATCAAAAGTTCCACCAACATCGTAGAAGTTGATGAACGCAAAGGGTTCTCCAGAATCCTGATTTGCGAATGTCGAATTAGGATTACCGTAGTAGCTGGCTTTATTTGCTAACCCTGCGATATATTTAACCACATCAGCAGTAGTTATAGTTTGTACAACCTGACCTTGTGAAAGAAATGTAAGTACGTTATTAGCGTCTCCCGCAGACCACCAAAGTCCAAAGTAACTTTCTGGGTTTGCTAAATTTAGGGTAGAAACCGTTTGACCAGCAGATATGTTGGCGTTTACATCAAAATATTTGCCTGTTCCACCAGCACCACCATATTGGTCTGGATTCTGGATCAGAGTATTCTTATAGCTACCAACATTTGTCGTTCCATCATTCGATTGAAAGCCTGCTTGACTATAACCTTGTGTTTGTCCATCAAACGTTTGTACGTGAGCATTCACAAGATTTGATAATTGTGCATTTTGTACGCCTGCGTTTTCTATTGATACCGTAAAAGACGAAGCCATTACAGGACGGGTAACAGTAGCTAAGGACAAAACGATACCAGAAGCGATCGCAGACTTAATTAAAAGACTTTTCATTTTAGAATTCTTCTCGGTGTTAAATTTTTTCTCGTTCAACGCTCATTGTGCGGTGTGCTTCTAGATTTCAACATCAGAAGGATTACTACTTTTGCGATTTGATTCCGCCCAGATAAAAATGTAATTTATTGGACTTCATTTAGAGTAAAATCACTGATATTAAGTTCTGTAACATCTATCGCTTTATGTAGAAAGCGCAAAGTTATCAGTGCTAAATTCTAAACAAACTTTTTTTATAAAAGGTGCTATTTTGTGATTTGCAGGCAGTTTATATTTTTAGGGTTCTAGATAAAGAAGGCATGAGGCATGAGGCATTGGTTAGATGAGCTTACCTTGCTATGCGTCTTTCTCCAGTCAACTATGCCACCTGAGTTTTTTTTGACATGGGTAGTAACATAAATTAAACTACCTCTTGCAATCAACAAAAGAATCTTTATCAATGCATCCGACTGAAGAAGTTGCTGTCCCTACTCGCGTTATCGGTTTAATTAGTGGCACATCCGTAGATGGCATAGACGCTGCGTTGGTAGAGATTTCCGGTACAGAATTTGATCTCAAAGTTGAGTTGCTAGCTGGGGTAACATATCCCTATCCAGCCGAACTCAGAGAAAGAATATTGGCAGTTGGTGCAGGCGTTGCCATCTCAATGGCAGAATTGGCAGAAATAGATGATGCGATCGCCCAAGTCTTTGCCCAAGCTGCTCAAAATATTCAAATTGGTCATCAGCCAGCCACTCTAATTGGCTCCCACGGTCAGACAGTTTATCATCGACCACCCAAAGGAGGCGCAGGGCAAGCAGGGGAAGCAAGGGAGCAGGGGGAGAGAGGGAGAGAAATGCTCGCTCCTCATTCCTCACGGGCTAAACACTCCGCTACCGCTAACAGCACTCCCTTGGGTTACAGTCTGCAACTAGGGCGCGGTGCATTAATTGCCTATCTTACAGGCATTACAACTGTGAGCAACTTTCGCGTTGCTGATATCGCTATTGGTGGTCATGGTGCGCCTCTCGTGCCCAGAGTAGATGCCTATTTACTCAGTCATCCCCAAGAGGGGCGTTGTATTCAAAATATTGGTGGTATTGGCAATGTTGCTTATATTCCGCCTCGGCATGGTGACTGGCTCTCAAAAATTCGCGCTTGGGATACTGGCCCAGGAAATAGTCTATTGGATTTGGCGGTGGAGAATTTAAGCGCTGGTGCTAAAACTTACGATGAAGATGGCAATTGGGCAGCGAGTGGTACTCCAAGCCATCCATTGGTAGAACAATGGCTCAACCAAGATTACTTTCATCTACCGCCCCCCAAATCCACTGGTCGAGAGTTATTCGGTGTGACTTACCTACATCAGTGTTTAAAAGATGCCCAAGCATACCAACTCAATGCTGCCGACGTACTGGCAACTCTCACGGAACTTACAGCTGCTTCAATTGTTCATAGTTACCGAACTTTTTTGCTGGAAATGCCACAACGGGTACTATTATGTGGCGGTGGTAGTCGCAATCTCTATTTGAAACAAAGATTACAGTTTTTGTTGACATCAATACCAGTCTGGACTACAGATGAAGTCGGCTTGAGCGCAGATTTTAAAGAAGCGATCGCCTTCGCGGTTTTAGCCTACTGGCGAAATTTGGGCATTCCTGGCAACCTACCTACTGCGACTGGGGCACCTCAAGAAGTGCTTTTGGGAGAAATTTACCAAGGTCAGTATTGAGTAGTGAGTCCTGAGTAATGAGTCCTGAGACAGGAAAAACAAACAAGTTAACAATTCAAAATTCAAAATGACGCTCTCTACGAGACGCTACGCGAACGCTTAGAGCGAGTTCGCGTACCCCTACAATACAAGCAAGCTACGCGCAGCGTCTCGCCCTTAGCGTCTGGCTCCGTCAACGCCAAGGGCGAACGGTGACTCGCAACTCAGCACGGGCTAAACCATAGCTATCCGCTAACACAACTCAGCCCTGCTATAACTGTAGTCTTGGTGGCACTCGATCAAGACAGGGAATATAGAAGGTGGCTCATACTTTTTTATTGGAACCAGGACGCTGGGCAATGCAAGGAAATTGGCTGGAACGTAATGGTATGCCAATCAGCGTCAAGGGTATGACCTTGGTAGCTTGGAATCGAGATAACTGGTTCACTATGGCCACAAAACTGATATTTCCTGGTAGCGATCGCTCCGAAATCTCTCTACAATACAAGGGGCGGCTGCATGAGGGAGAGCGCCAGTATACTTTTTTACTACAACATAATCTTTTGGGGCAGGTTGAAGGCGAAGGCTGGATTGGTCTAGATACTATTGTGCAGCGTTACTGGGTACTAGGCGATCGTCAGCGTCGTAGTGGCTTTGAAACCCTGCACCGGATTTCGGAAGATACATACTACCTCAGTAGTGGCATCTTGGCTGGTCATTTTTTAACTAACACAATGGAAGCTAGCCTAGAGCGTCAGTCAACCTAAGGGTAGCGCTGCCTCACTGCTGTGCGTCTAGGCTGGAAGCCGGTCGCTCAAACAACTCTGGCTACGCACTGGTTTCCCAACGTCCAATGTCTCATGTCTGACCTTGAGGAGTCATCGTTTATTCTCGCCGACCTACTGAGTTGTATATGAGTTGTATAGTAAAAAAGAAATTATCAAATTATCGTCAGTATTTTAGTATTTTAACCGAACCGTGTAGTCTGGAGTTCAGTTTCGTGAATCCTAAAGTCTCTGTCATTATCCCTGCTTACAATACTGAAGCTTATATTGCGAAGGCAATAGAGTCAGCCTTAGAGCAAACGCTCACTGATATTGAAGTTATCATGGTCGATGATGGTTCAAGTGATAAAACTGTAGAAGTCGCTAAAAGTTTTACTGACCAACGTCTCAAAGTAATAGTTAATCAACAAAATCGTGGGGTTTCTGCTGCGCGTAATCGTGCCCTCAGAGCAGCCCAAGGAGAATGGATTGCTGTTCTTGATTCAGATGACTGGTATGCTCCTGAAAGATTAGAAAAGCTTGTGTTGCTGGCCGAGGAAACAAATGCAGATATGATTGCTGACGATCTTTATTTAATCAAAGATGGTACAACATCTCCTTGGAGTACATTGATTCAAGAAAGTGGAGAACATATAGATAAAATTCTCCAAATTGATATTCTTTATTTTGTAGAAACTGATGTCTATGGACAAGTAGGGTTGCATCTGGGTTTAAGCAAGCCTATATTCAAACGAGAATTTCTGGTTAAGCACGGCATTGAGTACGATGAAACTATAAGGATAACTGAGGACTTTTGGCTTGATATGAAATGCTTAATCAATGGCGCTCGCTTTTTTCTTGTGCCAAAACCCTATTATTTCTACCGCTCACGCCCCAATTCTATTGTACGTCAAAGCATATTGTCACGTCTAAATCAATGCTGCATAGCTACTAATTATTTCATCCAACAAGAAGTTGTGAAAACAAATCCGGCTTTAATGCGTGCTCTGTCTTATAATCTTGCAGTCTTTAAGAAAAATCTAGCTTACTTTCAAGTTGTAGTGCCTATAAAGCAAGGTAAATGGGTAACAGCATTGACAGAGATGAGGAAAAATCCGGACTTTGTTTCTGATTTTATTTCTCGGTTTAACAATATTCTCGAACGTCGAATTCAATACTATGTGATGGGTAATAAATTAGTTTTTGACATGTCTTATAATCTACAGAGAAAACGAAAAACTAATAATTAGTACTATTATCACAGTTTTATCAAGAAATAATATATTCTTACGTAGTCAGAATGAGGCTGAAGGTTAAAAACCTGGTGTATCTGTCATTATCCCTACTTACAAAATAAAGGCAGAGGACAGTCTTGCTGGAGGTAGGAGGAAAGTGCTAATCAAGCAAAACTTTAGTTGTGGATCATTGACCATTAAAATAACAGTTATAAATCCTAATAAGCTAGAGCATTATTTACGAGACATGAGGGCTTGGATCTGATAAAATCTGCCCAGCACGGCTTCATGTCGCCCCATCAGGCTTTATTAATATTCAAAACTCCGCACTCATTACTCAGTTCTCAGAACTATGTGGTGAGTGTGGTGCTACCTAATTAAGGTTTTTGGGAGATCCTAGAGTTATCTATTTAGTCAAAATTGGGCAAACTAAAACTACATCACAATTAAAGTGCAAAATGGTACAAAGCGTCATTATAAATCTACCCTTTCTGCTTGTTTGATCTAGCAGGTTGCAATAACCGTCTCGGTTGCAACCTGCCAGATCATGGGACTGAAAAAAAGCTAGTACAGCACTGCGTAAATAGACCAACGAGTGCAAATCACTGAAAAGCATACCCTGTAAGCTTTTTGACCTCCGACTTCTGCCTTGCGGTACGAGCCTAGAAAGTCATTTATGGGCACAATAATTCAGATATCAGTCTGAATGCACTTTTCCTCCCAAACACTTATAACCTGCTTTTGGATTCAAATTCTCTATGTCAGACCCCAACATTGGTCGCTTACTCAGCAAACGCTACCAACTCCAGGAGTTAATCGGTACTGGAGCAATGGGTCGGGTTTATCGTGCTAAAGATACTTTGTTGGGAGGTGTACCTGTTGCGGTTAAGTTTCTCGCCCTATCAATCCAAAATGAAAAGATGCGATTGCATGACCGCTTTGAGCGAGAAGCAAAAACCTGTGCTTTACTAGGGCAAAAAAGCATCCACATTGTCCGAGTCATGGACTATGGCGTAGATGACAATAACACCCCGTTCTACGTCATGGAATACCTACAAGGACAAAGCCTAAACAATATTATTCGCAAGCAACGACTGCCTTTACTAAGATTCCTGAGTATGGCGCGTCAACTCAGCCTGGGGTTACAGTGCGCCCATGATGGCATCCTAGTTGAGGGCACAATTTGCCCAATTATCCATCGCGATGTCAAGCCAAGCAATATCCTGGTGATTCAAGATCCCAGTTTCGGAGAATTGGTCAAGGTTCTAGATTTTGGTATTGCTAAGTTATTACAGTCAGATGGCGACCATACAAAATTTTATTTGGGGACACTGGCTTATTCTTCTCCCGAACAGATGGAGGGTAAAGAATTAGACAACCGTGCTGATATTTATAGTTTAGGCGTGATGATGTTTGAGATGCTCACAGGCAAAATGCCACTGGTGGCACCAACTCACTCTTTTGGAGCATGGTATAAAACACATCACTATCAAAAACCACGTTCTTTTGCTGAGGTTGCACCCGGATTAGAACTACCAAAAGAAATCGAAAATTTGGTGATGAGTTCTCTAGCTAAAGTACCACGCGATCGCCCCCAAAATATCGCTGAAATCCTCAGAGTTTTAGCATCTCTAGAAAAGCCTGAGCATACACGCATCCCTAAGCAAGACAGCCATGCCTTAGTTCCTGCTACTACAGTGAGCAATAAGCTTGAACAAAAGACAAAAGCCGATTTGCGGGCATCCTGGTCGAACGATGAAATTGCTCGTGCCATTTCCTGGCCCCAAAATAAACCAATTGCCGATATTGTGTTTCCCCAGACCATTCACACCAATGAGGAGGTTTTACCAGCTCTGTGGGTGATGCTACCGCAAGAGGAAATTCAAAAGCGCTTACTCTGTACCCGCTATAACCAATTTCTTTTCATTTCTATTCCCCATCCCATGCTCCTATGGATTACTGTTATCTACAACCGCAAACATGGTGCTAAATGGTTACCTTATTACCTTGATCTCAAAACCAGTCTTGGTCAAGAAATTGCCCGGTTACTACAGCATACAGGTTCCTACCGCCTGTTGTTCTTTGCACGAGAAACACCAAATCGCTGTACCCATATCTTACTTTCCAGCGTCGCTTCTGCCCAGCGCCAACGACTGCAAGATTGGGTCGCAATGAGCAATACATTGATGTCCTCTGCCGACCCGCAAATGAGTAAAAGCTTACTCAAAAGCGAGTACGAAAAAATTAAGCCTCAAATTCTGGCAAAACTGGAAAGTATTGATACAGATTCTCCATACGATCTTTCTAGCTAGGCATAATTTCTTAATGTTACATGTTTTAGATGGAACTAAGGAGTGGGCACTCCCAGAATGTAAACTTTTATAAACAAAATATATATAAACATGTAAGTTCTAGTTATATGTATAAAGAGTGAGATCACTAACTCCCAAATAAGGGCTGTCTAAATTCTCTCTAAATCTTTCTGTGTACATATTCCAGGAGATTATAAATTTACGCAGGTGTGATTCTCAGACTAGACGAAACAAAAAGAAGTTTGGCTAAAGCAAACAATAAATTTAGCCTAGAAAGCTAAAGCTAGGTCTAGACTCCAGTAGATGTGCCGTAGACAATGTTTACTCATTATTCTTAGTTAATTTCGTGAATTGAACTTTTGCGCCGCTCTTGTAGAATTAGTTATCGAAGTTGACGCCCCGACAGCCCCAGCTCTTTTCCTCTTTGGAACCAAGCAAGAGAAGGAGGTCGCCCACTGCGACATCAGAACGACTCTATGCCATAGTGGAACCGGAATCTAAGCCCCACTGGTGCTTAAGAAGCTCTTGATAAGTTGCCTCGCGCACTACCATTTGCTCATAGAGCTTTACCAAAAAGTCTTTAGCTTGATCGTGGCTCATATTTTGTACCTGAGTAGAAAATGAGCAAATGCTGAATTGCTGTTCCAAGGATAGTTTCATGGGTTGATTCATAGTTAACTCCGAAAAAACAACGCGTAAAAGAAAGTGATATCGCTCACAGAAGTCCAAATGGGATAATAATTGGACTTGTAAGTGTCCAACATTTGTTCCTCTGTATTAAGAAAGATAACAATTGTTTGACAGATTTGCCCACATCCAAAGTGGGGAATTTTTCTGCTCTGATATCTTGCACCTAATCCTACTGATATACCACCCAAGTCAGCCGAAGCATATTCCAGAAAATAGGCTCTGTTTGGCCCCAGATAGGTATAACTACCTCCCTGACTCCTTCCTGCTTGGCACAACTCTCCTTTGAGGAGAATATCAAGTGCTATCCTTAACCATCGATAGTTTTTCTTAAACAAAAAAACTAAGATGCTGTCTCCCCCAGCATGGAGGAAGCTTCGGAGGGTAGGGATTTTAAGGAGGTTGGGGAATGAATGGTAATAAGCGTGAATTATAGTCGCTCTACCTTATTACGTGCAAGATGTCAATTTAGCAATTCTATGCAAATTTAGCCTCCTTAGGTCACTTTGGAGGCTAAAAGTATTTGTATCAAATTGTAAAAAGGAAAAATGCTCACGCTGAACAAATTGCTGAGTATATCTACCGGATTAATCATTTGTCAGTTGTCCTTTGTCCTTGGACAACTGACAAATGATTAATCACTAATGACTATTTTCTTCGAGTGAGACGATGACAACTGTGATGTTATCGTGCCCTCCGTGCTCTTTGGCAGCCTCAACTAGAGACATGGCGGCTTTATCAACCCAAGGAGTGTCTTGGAGGCAGCTAGCAATCTTCTGCTCGACAAGTTCTTCTGTGAGACCATCGCTACATAACAGCAAGCGATCGCCAACTTTTACATCCAGTGGTTGCAGATCAATCTGATGCAAATCTTCACGCCCCAAACAGCGCGATAATACATGACGAAAAGGATGTAACCGTGCTTCATCTAAGGTGATGTCACCGATTTTGATTGCCCGTGCTACCCAAGTGTGGTCTTCCGTTACCTGTTCTAATTGCGACTCCCGGAAGCGATACAGCCGCGAATCGCCAACATGACCGCACCAGGGCGACTCTGGGGAGCGAAAAATTACCGCTACAACCGTTGTACCCATGTCGGCGCGTGCGGGATGATTTTGCTGATCCTGCAAAATCGCTTCATTGGCACCCCACAAAGCTTGCTCTAGCAATTCTTGGGAAGATTTAGGAGATTGCCAATTTGCCACTAAATACGCCTGAATTTCTTTAGTGGCAATCCGACTTGCTTCCTCACCTCCGGCATGACCACCCATGCCATCGGCGACAACGAAAAACCGCCCCTCTGGGTCGATATAGTAAGCATCCTGATTATTAGAACGAATAAGTCCCGGATCGCTAAAACCCGTGAAATTAAGTTTCATAATTTTTTTTGCAACAATTAATACATACGATCGTAACGGTCAAGGCGTAAAAGTAATCGGATCACGATTACTGAAAGCCCTGCTGCAATTAAACCAGGAACTAGTGCCCACCATGCATGATTGCTAACCACTAAGATCGTAGCTGAAAGTGTGAAACCACTGATTAACAGAGCATAGCTTATTGAAAGCTGAATACTGCTCTGCCGCCGCAACAGCCGTTCAGTTTCTATAGAACGAACGCGCAAGCGCATGTCTCCCCGTTCTAGCTTCTCTAGCGTATCCTCTAATCTACGTGGTAGACCAAACGCAGTACTACTTACTTGAGCTGCTTGGCGACTTAATTCGTTAAGAAAGCTATTCCCCTCAGAACCATTCATATCGGTCATAAGCTGCATTGCATATGGTTTGGCAACTTCCATAAAGTTAAAATCTGGATCTAAACCTTTGCCTACCCCTTCCAGAGTAGAAAAGGCTCGCATCACAAAAGTGAAGGTTGCTGGAAATCTAAATGGCTGATTATAAGCTATTTCGTAAAGGTCGTCACTAATTGCTGCGACCGATTGATTTTCAAAGGGCTTATCCATGAAATTATCCAGCATGTACTGGACGGAACGCCGCACTGGGCCCATATCATCCGTTGGGGCGATCGCGCCTAAATCGATCAGAGACTGCACAACGCGATCGCCGTCTTTTTGGGCAATACCAAACAGGGTTTGCATCAATCCTTCGCGGACGTTGGCTTTAATCCGCCCCATCATGCCAAAATCGTAGAATATTAAAGCCCCACTTGCACTAACGGCAATATTGCCTGGGTGGGGATCGGCGTGGAAAAAGCCACTATTGAGTAACTGAATTAAATAGGCTTGAGCGCCTTGACGAGCGATCGCCTTTCGATCCAAACCTGCTGCTTCTAAAGCTTCGTATTGGCTAATTTTAATTCCAGGGAGATATTCCAAAGTCAGCACTCTGGACGTGGCATAACGCCAATATATTCTTGGGACGTTCACCCAATCGTAGCCGCGAAAGTTCCGGCGAAAAGTATCGGCGTTACGACCTTCGTTAAGATAATCAATTTCTTCCCAAAGAATACGACAACACTCGTCATAAATACCCAACCAATCTCGCCCTTTTCCCCATTTGGGATGGTTTTGAAAATAGCGAGTAATTCCCTTGAGAATTTGTAAATCTATTTCAAATAACTTCTTGAGTCCAGGACGTTGCACCTTGACAACAACTGATTCCCCAGTATACAGCACAGCTTTGTGTACTTGCCCCAAGCTAGCAGCAGCTAGGGGAATAGGTTCAAAATTATGGAATAGTTCAGGAATTTTCTTGCCTAATTCTTTCTCAATGGTCGCTTCTACTTGCTCATAGCTAAATGCCGGTACTTTGTCTTGTAATTTGGCTAGTTCTTCTACATATTCACCAGGGAATATATCAGCACGGGTAGAAAACAATTGCCCGACTTTGATGAAGGTTGGCCCTAAATCCAGCAGGGTATTACGAATCCAGACCGCTTGAGTTTTGCGTCTTGCAGCTTGCTTGACTTCAGTTACTCCACCCGCGTAACTCCAAGATTTGTTGTATAGCCAAAGCTTGAACATTAAGGTCAAGACAAAAGACCAAATGTCCACAAAACGCCGTCTGCTAGAGTAGTTTTCCCGATTCCAACGGTATGCCTTTTCTGAATAACCTTGTTCCATATGCTTTGTGTACCGTTGGTTTGCGATCGAATCACCTGGAAGAAAAGACACTCTGATTCCTAAACTGTTTTTTCTTAAGTGTCCTTTGTCATTTGTCCTTTGTCATTTGCGTACAATTTTTTACTAATGACTAATGACCAATGACTAATGACAAAATTTATGCGGAAGTTCTGCGATAATGTTGCAATTCTGTTCGTAACAGGGCAATTTCTGCTCGTAATTCATCAATATCTGCTTGCAAGTCACCTGATTCAGAACTGGCTTGCCTACTACCTGTGGTAGATTGACCAGCATTAGCTGTTTCTGCTGCCCGATTTGCCCGCTCTAGGACTTCTTCTGTAAACTGGCGCAACTGCTCTCTAGCTTCGGCATCAAATTTGCCCAAATCACTTAAAGCATCGGTCAAGGCGACCTCTAAACGCTCATTGACTACTTCAGCTACCGCTCTGCCTACGAAAAAGGCTTGCACAAGGGGGTTACTCATAAATTTTTGTTACGTTGATCCGCAAGAGAATTATAACTTGCCCGTATGCTTTACGGCTTCTGCTGAGGAGTTAGAGATTTGGGGTTGGCGATCGCTAGACTAGCTCAGTAAAAAAGATGCTTGATGAAATTTTATGAAATATGACAATCTTTGGGAAGATACAACAACTAGCTTAGATATCCCTTCAGTGCTTGATATTACTACTGCCAATGAGAGCAATCTTAGTTAAGTTTTATGAGATTCCAGTAACTCTTGATAATATTGCTTAGGTGTACTGGGTAAATAAGTCGTCATTTGCAAGGTTTGCTCACTCACCTTGAAACTTTGGCTAATGTTAATTTGGCTAAGGAAGTCTAAATCATGGGAAATCACCCACAGCGCCCCTTTGTATTAGTTAATACCACCTTCCATTTGCTCAACGGTGGCTATATCTAGGTTATTAGTTGGCTCATCGAGAATCAGCAGGTCAATTTCTGAGATCCTGATTATAGCGATGCCTGCGGCGGGCTACGCCGCTAATCTTGCCAATTCACCCCCACTCAGCACAGAGGCGCTTTTGTGAACGTCATCATATTTAAAGAGGAAGTGTCCCAACTGTTGACGCAAAAGCTGATAGCTGAGATGAGGATTGGCAGCTTGCATATTTTCCAGAATTGTGTATCGACGATTTACCAATTCGGAGGTTTGATCGAGATATTATGATCAAGCTAGTAGGAGAATCAGAAACTCCACCGAAAAGTTGACTCTATCCAGTAATTATATCTTGGTGTGAGGAGAAGAATTTTGTACTTGTGACAAACAACCGAACTTCTATGCCAGGACATTTAGCTGATCATATCGCTGTTAATCATCACATATCAGGAATTTTCATCCTCAATCAAAACTTGAGTATTGGTGAAAATATAGAAGAATTAATAATAGCTGCTTTGGCTTCAGAAGAAGATGAATATCAAGACAGAATAGTTTATTTACCCTTACCTTAAAAATAGGTGAATGCCTACGGCACGCTATGCGATCGCCAAGTACAACACTGCTACAATAAACCCATAACTACTTGATGCCGTCTCCATTCTATGACCATTGCTCAAGAATTAGATTCTCAACAAGGCATCTGCCAAGATGTTATATTTCCCCCTGGTGATTTATATAGTGATGAGCCTCCCTTGGAAAGCGAACTACATCTAGAGCAAATTATGCTCTTGCTAAAATGTCTAAAATGGCTGTGGCGAGATAGAAATGATTTCTATGCGGCTGGAAACCTGACTATCTACTACAGTCCACGCCAACGCAAATCAGAACATTTCCGGGGTCCAGACTTTTTTGTAGTCCTGGGAACTGAACGCAAAACCCGTAAAAGTTGGGTAGTCTGGGAAGAAGATGGCAAATATCCGAATGTAATTTTGGAAATTCTTTCGGAATCAACAGCTAAGACTGACAAAGATTTAAAGAAAACAATTTATCAAGATACTTTTCGTACCCATGATTATTTTTGGTTTGACCCTTACACACAAGAATTTGCGGGATTTCATTTAGTAGATGGAGAATATCAACCTCTACAAGCTTCGGAGCAAGGACATTTGTGGAGTCATCAGCTAGGGTTATATCTGGGAATTTATCAGGGTCTATTGCGGTTTTTTACACGAGATGGGCAACTAGTACCAACACCTGAAGAAACGGCAGAACAAGCAGAAGAAACGGCAGAACAAGCAGAACAAAAGGCAGAACAAGCAGAACAAAAGGCAGAACAGGCAGAACAAAAGGCAGAACAAGCAGAACAAAAGGCAGAACAAGCAGAACAAAAAGCAGAACAAGCAGAACAAAAGGCAGAACAAGCAGAACAAAAGGCAGAACGTTTGGTAGCAAAACTGCGGGAGTTAAATATCGACCCAGAGACAATTTAGAGTGCTGCGAATGCCTACGGACTGCTACGCGATCGCATATAATGCCATAGGCGATCGCCTATGGTTGAACTCAAAGGAAAAAAAGGGAGTCTGATCAGGGTAAACGCATCTAAATTACTCTTGACCACGACCAAAATTAAGATTCAACGCTGATAATCAGTATTTCTCGCTGCACATGATGCAACATCAGAATAGACAGATGCGATACTGTTGACCCGTAATGTCTACAGTCTGGCAGACTTATCTTTATCACCAGTGTTTAGACGCAAATGGCCAAGTATCTATGAAGCGATACAAGATACCAAACCAGATGAAGACAAATTAATGGAGCGATACATCAAGCAGATACCAACAGAAGGGCGTGTGTTGTTAGCAGGAACTCATACAGCTTGGTCGCACCCTTCTGGCGATGACACTGAAAGAACGGACTATGGAAAACACTCTTCTCAGCGATCGCGGCAAATAAACCGATTACGATTGGATAGGGATATAGTACGATAGCTTGGGCAACTAGAAAAAGTGTGTCAATCGATGTCTTCTAGACCACTTTCTCTCTGGGACAGTGAGTATGGCTGTGCCCCATTTATCCTCAAGACAGCCAATATTGCTGCTGATATTCTAGTTCGGTTACGTTCAAATCTTTGTACTTGCGTCGGTTCACAATTGATCATTGGTATCGTTTTCTCAAGCAACCTTTACATTGGACAGTAGCAAAATTAAGTACTCCAGAGCAATGCGAACATTGGAGTGACTTAATGCCAATGCCGTTAATGACTTGGGAGTTATGGTTAGCTCGTGATATTGTTGCTGATAAGCTGTCGCGCATCTAAATTGTACTTTTTGGAGCCTAAAAGCCTTGCTGTGAGGTTTTCATCTGGAAAAATTAAATGCGTCTCAGCTTAATGCTCAACAAATGGCAGAAGTCAATGGATAAATTGACTCCTGGAAGAGTTGCTCAGTCCCATCCCCTTGTCTTTACCCTACCAATATATGATTACTGAATCAAGGTTCTAGGTCTCTACTTGATGCCACACCGCTCTCTAGACTCCTGCTTTACCTTACCAGTCATGGCAGCTTCCTGCAAAGTCATGAAAGCATTAAAATCTTCCAAGTCATACTGGGTAGTCAACAGTTGTCGTAGTTGATTTTCAGCTTCCACTGTCAAATAGCCAGTTGCTAAGGCTTTTTGTACAACGTCACGAATTCGAGTCATAGTTGACGCCTCATTCATCCTACTATTTATTAATTCAGGCTTATCCAGGTAAAATATGCAGTAGTTTTTGTGCCAAAACTTCAAATTTGCAAGGTTTTTTTGGGCGATCGCGGTAAAGAAGTCATAATTTACACCTTTGTCAGAAACATTTAATTGAGCGGGGCTTGTTATAACTGAACTTTTAGAATAACGATCCTGTGCTGTTAGGAACACAGTATTGTGTATACTTAAAATGACACACCAGAGTGAAAACCCGGATTATTTAGATAGACAGAAATTGTTTGGATAAAGTTTCAAACAAGCTATATTAATTTTTTCGCTAAGTCTAAAGATACCCAAGCAGCAATTGTCAAGTCACCTAAAGAAAGTTACTAAATTTGTTAGAAATTTACCGTTTATTATTTATGCTGATTTCACAGAAGAATCGTTAATCTATTGCCTAAGTGACTTTAAATACATTAATAACAGTAATAACAGCAGTGAATTCAATTCAAATAGAAGATAAATTTATATAAGTTAAAAATAATTGAGAGTTAAAAAAGTTATACGTAGATTTAGTCTTTGCAAAGGGAAAAGCCTTAATGCACGTTGAAAACAAATTCCTTATAAGTTTACTTTGCGGTTTTACTTCTGCGGAAATTGCTAATGTCGGTGATCAAAGTCGTAGTAGTAATACTGTTAGAGTTTATCTTTATAATGGATTATATAAATACATAGAATAAATGCTGAGTAACCAAACTAGATACTCAGTGAAGCTGAAAAACTGGAGTCGCCCCAGGATGCGTTAGCGTACCTCTGCTATTAAGCAAGCTACGCTAGCGTCTCGCACCAGAAGGTATCGCTTTTTTGCATTTGAGTAAAATAATAAAAGCCTTTAGAGAAATTCAAGTTTATATATCATTTCTATCTGGCTCAATAACTTCCCAGATTAAAATTAAACGCCTCAATATTTCCCCAATTGAGTGGCGGTTCTGAGCGCAGTAAATAATTCCTGCGTGCATAAACATACCACCTCCTTGATGAAATATCACAAAGTCATCATCATGGGTGAAAATTACCCAATTCTCAGACATTGCAAAATAAAGCTGTTCTCCATCTGATATACCTATCAGTCGTTTTTCCGGTGTAGTCGTCACATCAATACCACGACGACGTAGCCTTCTGCTATAGCATTACTGACATTCTCATCTAGGTGGAATCGAATTTTTTGTGTCATTTCGATTCTTTAGTTTTTCTTGCAGAATCGAAGGAGTTTCAGCCTGCACTTCTCTGACAAAGGCTTCTCCTTCTGCAATTTGTTGCCTGATTTCGTCTTGATGATCGTGGTAATAAGCTAGAGCAGCATAGACATCAGCTAAAGTGATGCTGGGATAATGATAAATAATTTCGTCAGGGGAAAGCCCCATCCGTTCGTGCCAAATAAATATATCTTGCACTGTAATTCGGTGTCCAGCAATGCGCGGTTTACCCCCACACACACCCAGAGTAATTTCAATGTGTTCTGAGATTACTGGTATCTGAGACATTTTATCCAAGGATACTCCTATAAGAAGAAAATTATATTATAAGTTATCGGTTTATTAGCGATCGCCTTTCTATTGTCCGTGAAAAAGTGCGTAGGCGTAGACATCCCCAGATTTTATCTGATACTATATATGATACTATCGCTCCATAAGTAAACTCAAGAAATTAGTGGAGCAATTTCTCAAGCAGCCTCCAGAAGTGCGGTTTCAGGAAGTACGCTATTTATTGGAAGCTTTTGGCTTTGAAGAAAAAGGTCTAAGGGTAGCCATCATAGTTTTCGAGACTCCCAAGCTAGAAGATCACTGCACCCAAAACTGGGGGAAAAAAAGTTAAAGGAGTTTATGTACAGCAAATAGTTGAACTATTAAATTTAGAAGAGTGGATTGATGAAGACACTGAACCAGAAGAACAAGCAGATTGAGAAGCCGTCCCTAGAATATTATTTAAATCTTCAGTATCCTGTAACACTTTACCCCGATCCAGAGGGGGGATATGTAGCTCAAATTAAAGATTTACCAGGATGTCTCACCCAAGGCGAAACCCTAGAAGAGACAATGGCAAACATTAATGAGGCGCGAGAATTGTGGATTGAAACAGCTTATGAAGCTAGCGATGATATTCCTTTACCCAGCAGTGATAATAGTTATAGTGGTAAGTTGTTAGTGCGGATGCCAAAATCTCTACATCGTCGTTTAGCTGAGACTGCTGAACGCGAAGGTGTAAGTCTAAATCAGTATATTGTGTCTTTGTTAAGTGCAGTGGCTTAATTAGAAATCAAGTAATTTTATCTGGTTGCGCGATAGGTGCAAAACTCCGTATTTTTAAATCATAGATTGAGTCGTTGAGTTTATAATTAGAAACTGTGACTCAGCACTCAGAATTGGAGCGAAGCAACTGGTGAGCAGCTTATTACAAGGAGTCAACCTGTACTTAATTGGTATTATGGGCGTTGGTAAGACTACAGTAGGGCGCTTACTGGCAAAGGAATTGGCTTATGGGTTTGTGGATACCGATGATGTCATTGCCCAAGCAACAGGTAAATCTGTCAATCAGTTATTTGCACAAGTTGGTGAAGCCGGGTTTCGCCAGTTAGAAAGCGACGTACTTTCACAAGTTTGTGCTTTTACAAAGTTGACTATAGCAACCGGTGGGGGCATTGTAATGCGGCGAGAAAATTGGGGTTACTTGCACCACGGTTTGATAGTGTGGCTAGATGTGCCAGTGGAGATAATTTACAGCCGTTTAGCTGAGGATACCACAAGACCACTGCTGCAAGATGTTGATCCTAAAGGTAAATTGCGATCGCTCCTCGAACAACGAACACCACTTTATTCCCAAGCCGATTTGCACATCATCGAGCGAGAGGGAGATACACCTGAAGACGTTGCCCAGCGAGTACTTGAGGCAATTCCTACCGTTCTCAAAACACAAGTTTCTCATTAATCGGGAATATTGATCAGAATGTTGATCACAATCAGACGGTGGTGCAAAATATGAGGAAAACGTACTAACAGATTGTGTCGAAAAACATCCAAAATAGATAAATCCCCTTACAATTCTTAGACGTTAGGATTTTGGTGGTTATTTCTGCTGCTTCTCTTTTGACTGGGTAATTTGTTCAATCGATATTAAGGAATAAGAATTAAATAACATACAATTTATGTCTCTGGCTTACCTCACCCTCAATCCCTCTCCGATATATTGGAGAGGGAAGCTAGATACAGGATGAAGTTTTGCATTTTATTTAATCCACGTTCCTAAGCGAGTTTCTGATATTTTCAGAAGATTAGATAATCTCTGCGATCGCTGAAGGATTTATATCTGATTTATACCCAACCTAAATCCTCTAAAGCTTGACCGAAGAGGATAAAGAGAGGGAGTAGTATTCGTAGTAGGTTTTACCCAAAGTTTCTAGGGTGGGGTTGGTTTCCCAGTTTTTGGGAAAGGGAAAGGTTTCAAAGCAGTCGCTCATGGGGGAAACCACGCCAGATGCAACAAGAGTGGCTCGCCGCCCAACGCACTGGCTCCCCAATAACGCGCTGCTTCACCAA
This sequence comes from Nostoc sp. NOS(2021), assembly GCF_017115025.1. Lineage (GTDB taxonomy): Bacteria > Cyanobacteriota > Cyanobacteriia > Cyanobacteriales > Nostocaceae > Nostoc. Next base: position 23,539 of record NZ_JABXKM010000093.1, read on the forward strand.
AATCTAAAATTGCTACGCACCTTCGCGCAATTTATCCAACACGCTTCTATCTTCTAAGGTCGAAGTATCCCCAGATATCTCTTGTCCCGCAGCCAGATTCCGCAGCAATCGGCGCATAATCTTACCCGATCGCGTTTTGGGCAAAGCGTCTGTAAAGCGAATTTCTCCCGGACGCGCGATCGCACCAATTTCTTTGACAACGTGCTGCTTGAGTTCTCTACTCAGTTCCTCACTTGCCTGATAAGTGCCTTCTAAAGTCACAAAAGCAACTACTTCTTCACCCTTAAGTTCATCAGGTTTACCCACTACCGCCGCTTCTGCAACCGCTGGATGTGAAACTAAGGCTGATTCTACTTCCATTGTACCGAGTCGATGCCCTGAGACATTCAGTACATCATCCACACGACCCATTACCCAGAAGTAGCCGTCTTCATCAAGTCTTGCCCCATCACCAGCAAAGTAAATATAGTTACCATCTTTGGGCGGAATGTGTTCCCAATAGGTGCGGCGGAAACGTTCTGGATCGCCGTACACTGTCCGCATCATTCCTGGCCACGGATGTCGCACCGCTAGATAACCGCCTTCATTATTGGGTACGGTGTTTCCTTCTAAATCCACGACATCTGCGATAATTCCGGGGAAGGGAAGAGTTGCCGAACCGGGTTTGGTGGGAATTGCTCCTGGTAGCGGTGTAATCATGATACCGCCGGTTTCCGTTTGCCACCAAGTATCAACAATTGGACAACGTTCGCCACCAATTACTTTGTGATACCACATCCAAGCTTCTGGGTTAATCGGTTCGCCGACGGTTCCCAGCAAACGCAACGAAGACAGGTTTCGCGCATTCGGATGTTGTTCTCCCATCTTAATAAATGCCCGAATTGCCGTAGGTGCAGTATAAAAAATATTAACGCCGTATTTTTCAATTACATCCCAGAAACAGCCAGGATTAGAAGCACGGGGCGCACCTTCATACATCAACGTTGTGGCACCATTGGAAAGGGGGCCGTAGACAATATAGCTGTGTCCCGTAATCCAACCTACATCGGCGGTACACCAATATACATCTGTATCTTGGAGGTCGAATATCCACTTGCTGGTCATGTGGGTATATAAATTATAACCAGCAGTTGTATGTACTACACCCTTCGGTTTGCCGGTGCTGCCAGAAGTGTAGAGGACAAACAGCATATCTTCGCTGTCCATTGGTTCGGCGGGACAATCGGCTGATGCACCCTTTTGCAAATCATGCCACCAATGATCGCGTCCGCCCAACTGCATATAAGTTTCTTGTCCGGTGCGCTTGACAACTAGGACATTTTCTACACTGGGAACAGCACCATCAGCTAAGGCTTTATCTACCTGTTCCTTGAGAGGAACGATCGCATCTTTCCGCCAACCACCATCAGCCGTGATTACCAGTTTAGCTTTAACATCAATTAAGCGATCGCGCAAAGCTTCGGCACTAAAACCAGCAAATACTACACTGTGGGGTGCGCCAATTCTGGCACAAGCTAACATGGCGATCGCAGCTTCGGGAATCATCGGTAGATAAATACCGACGCGATCGCCTTTTTGTACACCCAGTTGCTTCAATACATTGGCAAACTGGCAAACTTCCCGATGCAGTTGGGCATAAGTGAGGGTACGCGAATCACCTGGTTCTCCTTCCCAAATCAATGCTGCTTTATTTTTGCGCCAAGTAGTGAGATGTCTGTCAAGGCAGTTGTAAGAAATATTAATTTTACCGCCAACAAACCACTTAGCAAAAGGTGGTTGCCAATCTAATACTGTATCCCATTTTTGGAACCATTCTAATTCTGTTCCAGCCAAATCTGCCCAAAATTGCTGCGGATCGGCTTTGGACTTAGCATAGAGACGCTGATAGTCATCCAGGCTTTTAATATGGGCTTTCTGTGAGAATTCCGAGGCAGGATGAAATAAGCGGTTCTCTTGCAGGATTGATTCTATAGTTGGTTGAGACATGATTACATTTGCAAACGGTATTGTTACTGAAAACTATTTTTAGCTTATTTGTGTCAGACAGTGTTTAGATTTTCCTGAAGCTGAACAGAAATTGCCAGGTTACTTAGCTTACACCAACCAAAACCAAGCAATCAAAAAAGGTGTAATACCTAGAGGTCATTAACAATTCGTAATTCGTAATGACGAATTAGTAATTATTGTTGAACCTGAGAGTATTTTGCCATGAGGAGATACAAGTCAGGACTTACGCAGAGACTACGATTTTACGTCATTACGAGCGAAGCGAAGTAATCGCAAAGGCTTAGTTTTTCGTCACGAGTGCGTAAGTCCTAAAGTATGATGCAAAACGCAGATTATACAGCTTGCAGTTTAGAATAATCATAATGTTGCAATATGTAAGTACTCTTCACAAACAAAGCCTGAAACTATGACACTCACAGTCGAAGCTAGCAGCCTATCTCTCAACGATGTTCATCGCTTTCTCAAACTAGAAAAGCTTTCCAATGGTTCATTTGCAGATTTCTTAAGGCTAGAACCACTTTCTGAGTTTGAACAGCAGGATTTATTGCGAATCAGAAACGACTTTGAACGTTACTCAAGCGCAGGGAAAATTTCTGAAGGTTTAGTTAAATTTATAACAATTGCACCATTAATGCGGTTAGCTGGGTTTTACGATGTGCCGATTCGGTTGACAATGGAAGATAGCATTGCGATCGCCATCGAAGATGAAGACAGAAGAATTACTGGGCGGATGGATATTCTAGCAATCAACAGTCCTCAAAGTAATATTGCGCCGCCATTTTGGGTTGTAGTGATTGAAACGAAAAATAGTGCGATCGAAGTGGGTGAGGGTTTACCTCAATTACTCACTTATGCTTTTAAAAGTTTAGATCAACAACCATCTGTTTGGGGACTGGTAACTAACGGACTGCGTTATCAATTTGTTTGTTTAAGACATGAACAGCAGCCAACTTATCAGTTAATGCCATTATTAAGTCTGAATGAATCTCCAGGTGCAATCGAGTTATTACAAGTTTGCAAAGCTATCTGCAAGTTACCGAATTTTCAGTAAAATGAACGTAAATCGCGGAGCGATCGCTGATGTCTGAACTTGCTACCCTAGAATTCATCTCTGATGAAATTTCAGAGGACGAAGTTATTTTTCCTCCTGGCGATATACTGAGTCACGAACCACCCTTGGAAAGTGACCTGCATCGTGACCAAATCGATTTGCTGATTCGCATACTTAAATTATGGTGGCGATCGCGGCAAGATTTTTATGCTTCTGGCAATTTGACGATTTACTACAGTCCTAACCAAAAGAAATCAGAAGATTTCCGTGGCCCAGACTTTTTTGTAGTTTTGGGAAGTCAGAAAAAAGACCGTAAGAGTTGGGTAGTTTGGCAAGAAGAGGGCAAATATCCGAATCTGATTGTGGAAATTTTGTCAAGTTCAACAGCAACAGTTGATAAAGGCTTAAAAAAACAAGTTTATCAGGATACCTTCCGTACACCAGATTATTTCTGGTTTGACCCTGTAACAATGGAACTTCAGGGATTTCATTTAGTAGATGGTAAGTATCAAGAAATTCAACCCACCACTGATGGACGTTTGTGGAGTCAGCAGTTAGAACTTTATTTGGGAGTTTATGAAGGTAAATTAAGATTCTTCACTACTGAAAATCAATTGATATTATCATCTGAAGAACTGGCCCAACAAGCAGAAGAACGCGCCCAACAAGCAGAAGAACGCGCCCAACAAGCAGAAGAATGCGCCCAACAAGCAGAAGAACGCGCCCAACAAGCAGAACAAGAAATTGCTCGACTGCGGGAGGTTTTACGTATACAGGGCATCGTTCTAGAGAATATTTAATGACATCAGGAAATTAAGTAAAGACATTTTCAAGTTAAGATTTAGTTATAAATGTGTGAAAAAAGCGTTATCTTCTGAAAGTAGGGCATCGTTTGCAAGCTAAAGAGATTAAGGAGAAGCTAAAGTCCCTTATCGAGCAAGCCTCCTCGATAGATCATAATTTAGCGAGAAGATTAGATGAAATCAATCGTTGGGTAAAGAATATTAAGCCAGGTTCCCTGACTGCTAAACCTTTTGTGATTGCTTTTCTGCTAGAGGTGATTACGGATTCTACAATTTGGCTGATAATCAAATCCTTACCTTCAGAAGAAGAACAAAAAGCAAAGTTCGAGCAAATGACGCCGATTGAGAGATATTGGTATGCTTATCTCTTTCCCAGATGGTTCAATGCAAGTGACTCCAAGTTTTATATTTGGAAACAAAAATTAATGGCAGGCGAATTTAATCAGCTTGATGATGATATCATTAAATTAATCGCTCAAGATATTGTCAGTCGTGAAGGTAGTTTTTGGCAGCGTTATATTGCCGACCTTTCTATGGCAACAGATTTAATTGTTAGTCGTAACAATCAACCACTGTGCATTCAAGTTACCAGTGTTAGTGAAGAACTTAATTACCAAAAGTACCAAGCTTGGCAAAATACACTGCGATCGTGGGAAATCGAGAGAGGATTGTTTTTAAGTTACAATCCCAAGGATGCTAATTTTGTTAACCAGTTAGTCAACGTGGCCCTGTATAACAGTGATTACCTTTCTGGTGGCAAATATTTAAAATTTTCGTGAATTTTGTGGAATTTGATATTCCAGATTTGGATTATAGCCTAAATACTTACCTGCTAATTACAGCTTTTATGGTTAATAAAAGAGAAATTCACAGCTGCAACAATCAAGTAGATACATTTGCGGAAGCTTTAGCAACAGCCCGACAAATGCAGCAAAGCTGGCTAACTTACGGGGTTGATTTTGTCAATTTTTACGTTGAGGATGTAGATGGAGACTGGCTGGAAACGTGGGGGAATGACGAAATATTAGGTAATTTTCGATTAGATGCTATTAAAGAATTTTTGGTAAGTAATGATAGTGTAGCTGTGAAGGTAAGACAGCATTTAGGAGAGCGATCGCTATTTGATTTCGCAGTAAACTTAGAAGAATCTTGGAGAATTTCTGAAACCAATGACAGGTTATCTGTTGTGATAAACTTGTTAGCTGGTGAAGAAAATAGTATTCATACAGATGACATCAGGTTAGTGGATTTAGCAAATAGTCTGCTGGTAAAGTTGGCAGAGATTTTGTGAAATTTTTAGTTGACTTTTCACGGTATCTGGAAAGCCTCTCTCTAAATCTCTCTCCTAAAAGGAGAGAGACTTTGAATTCCTTCTCTTCCTTTGCGTTCTTCTCTACGAGACGCTGCGCGAATGCGTCCTTTGCGGTTCGTTAAAAAATCGACTTTGACAAAGGAGTTAAGCCTTAACCCAAGCGTATTGGGATATAGGCGATCGCTTTTCCAGATAAGCTTTAATAATCTTTTAGATGTGCAATCTTTATCACTGTTAGTAGTAAGGGTTGATCCTGAATCTGGTAGATAATACGGTATTCACCCAAACGAACCTTATACAGATGTAATGAATGCTGAAGCAATTGTTACTCACGTTCGAGCATTCATAAGAAGTGTTTAAGCATTTGTTGCAAACGTTCAATTTTTTATTATCAATGTTGCAGCAATAGTTACTCACCTTGAAGCATTTATAAGAAACGTTTAAGTATTTGTTGCAAACGTTCATTTTTTTTGATGAATGCTGAAGCAATTGTTACTCACGTTGAAGCATTTATAAGAAACGTTTAAGCATTTGTTGCAAACGTTCAATTTTTTTGATGAATGCTGAAGCGATTGTTACTCACGTTGAAAGTTTTCCCTTATAACGTACACTCGACTTTCAGGGGATAAATTGGATTAGCCTGTATCTCTCTGGAATATAAACAGCTGTTATTGTATCCATCAGTGAAGATGTCGCTGGATAAGGTAGGATATTTTGGAACCAATTACAGCTAGTGCGATCGCAACTCTGGCTTTTACCAAAGCATTTGAGAAAACCGTCGAGAAATTTACTGAAGCAGCCCTTGCTAAAATAGATGAGCTGCGAAAAAAGATTTGGGGTAAGTTACGGGGAAATCTGAAAGCAGAAACAGCCCTACTTGCTGCTGAAAAAGGCTCTAAACCAGATTTAGACCGAGTTGCTGCTTACTTGCAGATAATTTTACATGAAGAACCGGAGTTTGCTAAAGAAGTAGAAACACTGGCTCGTGAAATTGAGGCTGGTAAGATAGTAGACAAAAGCACTATGAGCCAAATCAATCAAGACAATGCCAAGGGATGGCAAAATAAGATTGACGGTGGAACAGTTTATCAAGGCGATATTAACATTCATCATGCACCCCCCAATTCTTGAATTGAGCCATCATGAACCAAAGCAACCAGGATAATGCCAGGGGATGGGAAACTGAGGTAAAGGGTGGAACAGTTTATCAAGGCGATATTCGTATCAACAATTACCCGACTCAGCACTTACAGTCAACTTCTCCAAATAATATTCCTTACCGGGGTGTCGCCAACTTTGTCGGGCGGGATGAGAAACTTGTAGAAGTGCATAAAAAATTGCTGCAAAATGACAGCGCAGCAATTTTGGCTGTGGCTGGTATGGGGGGAATGGGTAAAACTGAACTGGCGACACAATACGGACACCGCTACAAAGTCAATTATCCTGGTGGGCTTTGCTGGTTAGATGCCAGAAAACTAGATTTAGCAGCAGAGATTGTGGAGTTTGCTAAGTTTTACATGAAACTGGAAGTACCGCAAAACTTATTGACTTCCCAGGAACAAGCAAAATGGTGCTGGCATAATTGGCAACCACAAACAGGACTAGTCTTGGTAGTATTGGACAATGTTGACGATGTGACTAACTGGAAAAATTCTCGCCAAGTACTACCAACAGATAACCGCTTCCGTATATTGATGACAACTCGGTTGCGAAATATCCATTCAACCGTTCAACAGATAACTTTGGATGAACTCTCACCAAACGATGCTTTGAATTTGTTGACAACTTTGTTGGGTGAGAATGATAGGCGGGTGCAACGGGAACCACAAACGGCAGCAAATTTATGTAAATGGCTGGGATATCTGCCTTTAGGTTTGCAATTAGTCGGCGCGTATTTGGCAGAAGATCCAAATTTGTCTTTGGCAGAGATTTTACAACAATTACCAGCCCAAGAAAAGTCTCAATTGGAAGCTGTATTTGAATTAAGCTGGCAACAACTCGATTTTATGACACAGTGTGTCGGTGAGTTGTTGAGTTTATTTGCCCCAGATATCATTCCTTGGCAAATAGTTGAATCTGTCAGTCAGCAGCTAAATTGGGCAAAGGCAGATGTTGACAAGGCGAGAAAGCAACTTTATCAACGCCATTTAATTCAAAGCGTAGCAGAAGGAGAAAGTTGTTATAAAATTCATCCTTTAATTAGGGAGTTTTTGCAAGGGAAATTAGTAGGGTTAAACACAGCCGATGACTTCAAAAAAGCCTTTGCCGCAGCATTAGTAGAAATTGCTCAGAAAATACCTAAATTTCTTACCCTTGAGGATATCAAGTCAGTGCAACTGTCAATTCCTCATTTAAATGAGGTGGCACAAAATCTGATTGATATTGTGGAGGATAAAAATTTATTCTGGGTTTTCAATGGCTTGGGCAGATTCTATAAAGGACAAGGTTTGTATACCTTAGCAGCACCTTGGTATGAGCAAGGATTATCAACGGTGCAAACCCGTTTGGGAGAAGCACATCCCGATGTTGCCACCAGCCTGAACAACCTGGCATTACTCTACGATTCTCAAGGACGCTACGACCAAGCCGAACCGCTGTATTTCCAAGCTTTAGAACTAACAAAACGTCTGTCTGGTGAAAATCATCCCAATGTTGCCAGCAACCTGAACAACCTGGCATTACTCTATTATCATCAAGGGCGTTACTCTGAAGCTGAACCGTTATCGCAACAAGCAATAGAACTAGATAAGCGATTTTTAGGAGAAGAAAATCCTGAGATTGCTACAGATTTTCATAATTTGGGATTAATATATCGCGCTCAAGGACGTTACTCTGAAGCCGAATCATTGTTTTTACAATCATTAGAACTTAAAGAGCGCATACTGCAAGAAGCTCATCCCTTATTAACAGATACTATTTACGCTCTTGGCTATATGTACAGAGAACAAGGATGCTACAAGGAGGCAGAACCTTTATGTTTAAAAGCATTAGAGCTTGATAAATATCTATTGGGAGATAACCATCCTAATGTTGCTGAAAGTCTCAATAATTTAGCAGAAATGTATCGTGTAATGGGACGTTACAGCGAAGCAAAACCGCTATATCTACAAGCTTTAGAACTTTATAAACGCCTGTTGGGAGATGCACACCCCTTTGTTGCCACCAGCCTGAACAACCTGGCAAATCTCTACAATTCTCAAGGACGCTACGACCAAGCCGAACCCCTGTATCTCCAAGCTTTAGAACTGAGAAAACGCCTGCTGGGAGAAGCACATCCCTTTGTTGCCACCAGCCTGAACAACCTGGCAAATCTCTACAATTCTCAAGGACGCTACGACCAAGCCGAACCCCTGTATCTCCAAGCTTTAGAACTGAGAAAACGCCTGCTGGGAGAAGCACATCCCTTTGTTGCCACCAGCCTGAACAACCTGGCAAATCTCTACAATTCTCAAGGACGCTACGACCAAGCCGAACCCCTGTATCTCCAAGCTTTAGAACTGAGAAAACGCCTGCTGGGAGAAGCACATCCCTTTGTTGCCACCAGCCTGAACAACCTGGCAAATCTCTACAATTCTCAAGGACGCTACGACCAAGCCGAGCCCCTGTATCTGCAAGCTTTAGAAATTCGTCAGCAGGTGTTTGGGGTAAATCATCCCAATACGGTTACTGTTCGGCAAAATCTAGAAAATCTTCAAGCTCAAAAGAGTGATAACTCTAAAGTTAAGAACAATACTAACAATTCTTGGTGACAGAAACTTTTAGGGTTATTTGATTAAAGCAAAAGTTGTAATCATAGAAGACAGTTAGCGCTCTCTTCTCATCCTACTCTGAAAACAGCACCTCTAAATCGCGGCAGCCACTCACTACCTGCAAAACTTTAATCCCCTCTAGAATTGGGCGGTAAAATATTAAATAATAATCTTTAGGGTTCGCAATTTTCACCAATTACAGCAGTTTTCATGTATTTAGACCACAATTATGAGACCTAACCCCCAGCCCCTTCCCTACAAGCAGGGTGGTTTCATACAAGCAGAGAAAAACTAAAACTGGGTTTCAAAGCCTCTCCCCCCGTGGGGGAGAGGAATGGAAGCGGGGTAAAAGCCATGCCACAAAACGAGGAATCAAGACTTATGTATTTTTCTTTTTTCGTATGAAACCACCCTGCCCAGCCCCTTCCCTACAAGGGAAGGGGAGAAAATCAAAGCCTTTCTCCTACAAGGAGAGAGGTTTGGAGAGAGGTCTATTTGTGGTTCATTTACCTGAAAATCGCTGTAAATAAGATTGCTATGGAAACTACTGATGCACAATAATGGCATCTCGACTTATTTCAATATAGGAATGCTGCTTAAACAATTCTGTATGAAGATGCACATAAGAAAACCCCCCTGTAGTCCCCCCTTGGTAAGCTACCGTGTATACACAAGTCGAATTACCCCCCTTAATCCCCCCTTATTAAGGGGGGAAACAAGAAATCTAGTTCCCTCCCCTAAGAAAGGCGATCGCCCTCTGCCAAGAAGCTGCGATCGCCTTTCCCTAAAGCCCCATTCTGGGAGACAATTACAATGATGACACAAGTACAAAAGTTTGTAAAAAATCAGAAGTTCGCCCAATCAGAATTACAACAGTACTTAGATGGCGAAAACTTAAATACACCCATCCTTAATCAATCTTCTGAAAATCAATTACCGAAAAGAGAACCGATAAAACATCTATTAATAGGTTCTCCAAAAGCAGTTACTAGCACAATTCACTATCTGCAAGTGATTGGCTACGCCAGCATCGGCGATTGGAGTCCGCTACTACCAACCGCCAACCCAGGCGAGGTAATGAGTATTTTAATCCGTCAGATTTTAATGCAATAGGACATATCAATATGGTGCGTTGTCGTGTAGCGCAACGCACCCTACTTGAACTTCATCTATCGTAGGGGTTTAGCACATTGCTAAACCCAAAAAGCAGTGATTTTAATCAGAAAATAGCGCCTCTAAATCTTGGTAGCCACTCACTACCCGCACAACTTCAATCCCCTCTACAATTGGGCGATAAAATATCAAAAAAATTGTAGGTTGGGTGGAGGCTTTGCGTAACCCAACATCCTGATATATGTTGGGTTGCGCTCCGCTCCACCCAACAAAAGTCTACGTCTAATGCACTATTAAAGCCTTGAGGGTCCACTACGTGCATTTCAAAAATCAAATACTAGTCCTATATTCTAATTCGAGATCCGAAATGACGGCAGTCCATTGCGATCGCATCAAGCTAAATACTATACTTTTAGTGTATGGAATAGTACCAAAAATATCCTAATGGTACGGCGATCGCACACATTCAACCCCCTTCAAAATGCACCACAACCACGTTAAGCTGAATAGAGTAGCAATTTATTGCGCTTTTTAACATGAAAATCTCTGTGACTGTCAAATTTTAATTTTTTCTGCTTGAGAAACCCGGATGCTAGACCAAATTTTTGATTACCTCAACTTTCATTTCAGCGTTGAAGCCCCGATAGTTCTGCTGATCCTGATATTTTTAGAGGCGGTGTTATCTGCCGACAATGCGATCGCCCTGGCTGCGATCGCTCAAGGGCTAGAAGACAAAGAACTTGAGCGTAAGGCCCTCAACTTTGGTTTAGTCGTTGCCTATGTGCTGCGAATCACCCTAATTCTTACCGCCACCTGGGTGCAACAATTCTGGCAATTTGAATTATTGGGTGCTGCTTACTTGCTGTGGTTGGTATTCCAACACTTTAGCTCTCAACAAAGTGAAGACGATCACCATCACGGGCCGCGTTTTACTTCGTTATTGCAAGCGATACCCGTGATTGCATTTACAGATTTGGCATTTTCTTTGGATAGCGTGACAACTGCGATCGCAGTTTCTCAAGAAAAATGGCTGGTGCTGACGGGTGCAACAGTTGGTATTATTACGCTGCGATTCATGGCGGGATTGTTTATCCGTTGGCTAGACGAATTTGAAAACCTAGAAGATGCAGGCTATGTAACTGTAGCCTTGGTGGGCTTGCGCTTATTGTTGAAAGTGGTGAACGACGATCTAGTTCCACCAGAATGGATCATGATTCCTGCCATCTTCCTAATTTTAGGCTGGGGATTTTCCAAGCGTATTGGCACTGAATTACCCCAAGTAGAACCAGAAAAGAGCGAAGTCTCTAAGTGAGAAGCAAAAAGTGAGGAGTGAGGAGTTATTAGGGATTTCCAACAAATAAATTATCCAATCTTGTAGGGTGGGCGTATCTTGCCCGCTTTTGGTTAAGGGCGGACGAGACAGCATTGGTGTCAACTTAGAGAGTGAAATCGGCGGTTAGAAACCGCGTCTACACAGGCAAAACCCACCTCCGTGGGTTAAAAAACCTTAATTTTCTCTTAGCCCACGGAGGTGTGGCTCTCGTTTGTGTAGCCGCGAATTCCATTCGCCAGGTCTCTTAGTTATGAATTTTTAACTCCTAACTCTCCATTACTCGTGCAACCAAGGCGTTAAGTGTGGTTGCCAATTGACCAATTCTTCATCCTTAAACCATAGGGCTATTTCCTGTTGCGCGGTTTCTGGAGCATCAGAACCGTGGATCAAGTTGCGACCAATATTTAGACCAAAATCGCCGCGAATCGTTCCCGGCTCTGCTGTTAAGGGGTTTGTCGCACCAATAATTTTTCTGGCAGATGCAATAACGCCATCACCTTCCCATACCATCGCCACCACTGGGCTAGAAGTGATAAATTCCACTAAACCACCAAAAAAGGGACGTTCTCGGTGAACACCATAGTGTTGTTCAGCCAATTCCCGACTGACTTTCAGGAACTTTAAACCAACTAGGGTAAAACCTTTAGTTTCAAAGCGACGGATAATTTCCCCCACTAATCCCCGCTGTACTCCATCAGGCTTAATTGCTAAGAATGTGCGTTCCAAAGCGATCTCCAAAAACTTAATGAATTTTTTATTTAGTCAATTGTCCCCGAAGTTCTGATCTAAGGAAGTCTTATCTCAGACTACTCTCTTTGTTATTTGTCATTTGTTCTTCGTCCTCTGTCAAGAGTCCAAGGGTTTTGTACTAATGACCAATGACTAATGACCAATGACTAATGACTAATGACTAATGACCAATCAGAGTTTATCTCAGAAATTATCTTTGGGTGCATATACGTTCTCAAACGAATGCGCTAAATTGTTAATTTGTGGGTGAAACACAGAGGTTAGGAAGAAATGGGTGTTGAGTCAACTGCTACATCTGACGAGGTGGTACTACCGTCCAATGGACAGAAATCTGAAGTGAAAGATCATAAGCACAAAAAACTGTTACCACCTAGTCCTACCACAGGAGATTTACCTCGCTCCTGGAAAATTGAGGATAGCGAAGCCTTGTACCGCATTGAAGGATGGGGACAACCTTATTTTTCCATTAGCGCTGCTGGACACGTTACCGTTGCACCCAAGGGCGATCGCGGGGGATCTCTTGACTTGTTTGAATTGGTCAACGCCATGAAACAGCGCAACTTGGGACTTCCCATGTTGATTCGCTTTTCCGATATTTTGGAAGACCGGATTGAGCGGTTGAATGCTTGTTTTAATAAAGCGATCGCCCGCTACAACTACCCTGGTGTCTACCGTGGTGTGTTTCCCGTCAAGTGCAACCAAGAGCGGCATTTGATTGAGGATTTAGTGAAATTTGGCAAGCCCCATCAATTTGGTTTAGAAGCCGGTTCCAAGCCAGAATTAATGATTGCTCTGGCTGTCTTGGATACACCAGGAGCATTATTAGTTTGCAACGGCTACAAAGACCGAGAATACATCGAAACGGCAATGTTAGCCCAAAGACTAGGGCAAACACCAATCATCGTCTTAGAACAAATTGAAGAGGTTGATTTGGTGATTGATGCCAATCGCCAGTTAGGTATTAAGCCGATATTAGGTGTTCGCGCTAAACTCAGTACCCAAGGCATGGGACGTTGGGGTGCCTCTAGTGGCGATCGCGCTAAATTTGGTTTGACAATGCCTGAGATAATCGAGGCTGTTGACAAATTACGGGAAGCTAACCTGCTCGATTCTTTGCAGTTGATGCACTTCCATATCGGCTCACAAATCTCTGCCATTAATGTAATTAAAGATGCCATCCAAGAAGCCAGTCGCATTTATGTGGAATTGTCGATGCTGGGGGCGGATATGAAATACCTTGATGTTGGTGGCGGCTTGGGCGTAGATTATGATGGCTCCCAAACCAACTTCTATGCATCGAAAAATTACAACATGCAGAACTATGCCAATGACATCGTGGCAGAGTTAAAAGATACCTGTGCTGAACGGCAGATTACTGTACCAACACTGATTAGTGAAAGTGGACGAGCGCTCGCTTCCCATCAGTCGCTGCTGATTTTTGATGTTCTCAGTACTAGCGATGTCCCCCTCGACGCGCCAGAACCTCCACAAGAGGGAGAATCCCCAATTATTAATTATCTTTGGGAAAGCTACCAATCCATCAACCAAGAGAATTACCAAGAGTTGTATCACGATGCTGCACAATTCAAAGAAGAAGCTATCAGCCGCTTCAACTTAGGAATTTTACGCCTCAGAGAACGAGCCAAAGCCGAACGCCTCTACTGGGCTTGTTGTCAAAAAATTCTTAACATCACTAGACAGCAAGAATACGTACCCGATGAACTGGAAGACCTAGAAAAGATTATGGCTTCCATCTACTACGTGAATATGTCAGTGTTTCAATCAGCACCAGATTGCTGGGCGATCGATCAGCTATTCCCAATCATGCCAATCCACCGCTTGGATGAAGAACCAACGCGGCGAGGAATTTTAGCAGACCTCACCTGCGACAGTGATGGTAAAATCGACCGCTTTATTGACCTGCGCGATGTCAAGTCAGTTTTAGAGTTGCACACCTACAAGCCCGGAGAACCCTATTATTTGGGGATGTTCTTAAATGGAGCTTACCAAGAAATCATGGGCAATTTGCACAACCTATTTGGCGATACTAACGCCGTTCACATCCAATTAACGCCTAAAGGCTATCAGATCGAACACGTTGTCAAAGGTGACACCATGAGCGAAGTAGTGAGCTACGTCCAGTATGACTCGGAAGATATGGTGGAAAACATTCGCCAACGTTGCGAGAAAGCTTTAGAGGAAAAGCGCATCACCCTAGCAGAATCTCAGCGGCTGCTACAAACCTACGAGCAGAGCCTCAGAAGATATACGTACTTAAATAGTTAGGGACTGGGGACTGGGGACTAGGGAAATTTTTTCCCAATATCCAATCCTCAATACCAATAACCAATCCCCAGTCCCTAATACCCAGTCCCCAATCCCCATTCCCTAATTTGCGTTTGTCCCCAACAATTCCTCTATCGCTTGTCGCTCAACAGGGGTATGTGATGGGACTGTCTGACGGGCATCGGTAATCAGCCAGTCTAAAGCAGCGGCTTGAACGTCAATCGCAGCGCCAGTTTTATCTACGCAATAACGTCCAAATACTAGCTTATCGACTAACCGGACTCCCGGACCCAGGCGCGACCACTCAAAAATTACGCTGTTATCTACTGTTGCGCCACTACATATCCAACAATTGGGGCCAATCATCGAAGGGCCGACAATTTTAGCTCCGTCTTCGATTCTCGTCATACCGCCAATATAAACGGGGCCTGTGATATCCACTTTGTCCCAATTTACGGCGACATTTAAGCCAGTGTAGATGCCAGGGGCGACTTCATGACCAGGAATTTGCACATTTTTGATTTCACCCAGCAGCACACCGCGAATCGCCCGCCAATAGTCTGGGACTTTACCAATATCTACCCATTCAAAGTCCATAGGGATGGCGTAGAAGGGAGCTTTGATTTCTACCAATTTGGGAAACAATTGGCTACCAATGTCATACTCGATACCAGAGGGGATATAATCAAAAACCTCTGGCTCAAAGATGTAAATACCTGTGTTGATGTTCGTGCTGAGGGCTTCTTCAGTTGAAGGTTTTTCTTGGAAAGCTTTGACGCGACCATCTTCGTCAGTCACAACTACACCGTAGCTAGAAACTTCTTCCTTGGGGACAGATTTCGTGATAATAGTAGCGATCGCCCCTCTAGCTCTATGCCATTTAACCGCCGCAGTTAAATCCAAGTCAATCAAAGCATCACCGCACAAAACCACAAAGGTATCATCAAAAAAGGGTGAGAAGTCTTGGATGCGCCGCATTCCTCCAGCTGAACCGATTGCTTCCCCCTCCAATTTACCCTCGTCATCAATTTTCCCTTCAAAGGAATAGGCAATCTGTACCCCAAACCGTTGACCATCACGGAAATAGTTTTCTATTTCTTCAGCCAAATGACTAACGTTGACCATAATTTGGTCAAATCCATGTTGGCGTAACAGTTCTAGCAAGAACTCCATCACTGGCTTTTGCAGGATGGGAATCATTGGTTTGGGAATTGTATAGGTAATCGGACGCACGCGAGTACCCTTGCCAGCCGCGAGAATCATCGCTTTCATAAAAATTTATTCCTCAACCACAAGCCAGTTTACTTTCATCGAGTGATACTTAATCATCAGTTTTTATTTCTGCTCTAAGTTATCCTTCAAGACAGGGATAACAGGAATTTAGTGGTTATTGCAACCATAGGTATACTTAGATGACAAGCGATCGCTTATCTTTTCAATTTACTCGGATTTTGGGGCTGAAGCACAAATCTGTAAATTATCTGTAGAGCTACTTTTGGCTTTCTTAGTTCTTCGGCTGCTCAAAAGGTTTGCAGGAGTTAGCTGAATCTCTAAGTAAGCGAATTTTAATCTCATCGTAAAACTCCTCTTGAAATAGCTCTACTTTCGATTGAGCCGAGAGTAGTAGTAGCGCCCAGAAAACGCTAACTAGGTGACTGTGTTTAGACTCATGCCCAGAGCCATTTTGCTTGAGAAGCTTTGTCTGAGTCCACAACTCTACAAGTTGTTCTAAATTCAACCAATTTTGTTCTAAACTTAGTTCTCTTGCCGATAAATTCAACACCTGTTCCAGTTCCCTAGCGACTTCTGTCAGATTTTCCTGGTGAGCTAACTCCAGGGCCTCCCGCATACTTTGGACGCTAGGCTGACGCCTGGGACGGATAGGTTTGCTGACTTTTTCTACCAGTTTCAGTTGGTTAGCCATGATCTGCAATTGCTCGATTAACTCTTGCAGAGTCACCCGGCGCTTTGGTGGCGGCATTGCCGCTGGACGACGACGCAATTGCCGTTCTAATGGTAGACGATGACCCTGATGTGATACACCATCTTCACCTGACAATAGGGCATCATCTTCTACACCATCTTGTGCATCTCCTACTGTTGACAATTGCATCAAGGTATTGGCTTTGAATAATACCAACATTGATGCTGACAAAAATGCCTGTCCAGATTGAGACAAGTCCGCTTCATAGCCTCTTCCTATTGCCTGCGGTGCCATCAGTTCTAAGTAACGGTCAATCACCTCAATCACTTGGACATCCCAAGGATCAATTTCCCCCTGCTCGGCTTGGTAAATCAAGAGTGTGATTGTTTCTAATAGCTCGGAAGCTTCCATCAACGGGTTCTAAGTTAATTAATGAGATTCAACCTCGCATGACTAGAAGTCACGCGATTCCTACTTCAACGAGTCCTGCCTGAATTACTTCACGACTTACAGATTCTCGATAGGCGTTTAGAGCCTCCGGGATACCCACGGCGGCTATACTTCTCTACGAGACGCTGCGCGAACAGCTACGCTCAGTAACCATTAATCTCAATCCCTCACCTAGTATGTTCAAAACCGCATTCACATCTCTCAAGTTGTAGTCATTACAACTAGGACAAGACCATTCACGCAACTTCAAATCTTTCACCAGTGGGTTAATAAAACCACAACAGTTGCAAGTCTGAGATGAGAGGTAAAATGTACCTACTTTCTGCACAATTCTGTCATGCCAGAGGGCTTCTAACTCATGACTAGAAGTCACGAGTGTACGGCTTGCAGAAATCAAAAGACCGTAAATTCAACACTAAACTCATTGACTATTAGCAAAGCGTGTACTCTATACGTTCGCTTGCGCTGATTTTAATCAGGAATTGCCTGCTACCAGTATCCTCTGAAATTTGTAATCAATCACCATTGTGAATTGTGAGATCAGATTGTGCAACTTTTGACTTGGGCATTGGGCATTGGGCATTGGGCATTGGGTATGGAGAGTTAGAACTTGAAAGTTCAGCCTCAAAGACTCAAAGTTGAGCTTCCGAAGGTGAACTTTTAACTTTTAACTCCCTCCTATGCCCCATGCCCTATGCCCTATGCCCCATTCTTTTTGACCTTCTCTCTTAATCGGGGGGTGGGTCATGGGCAATAGTGACAGTTGATACAAAGTCACTCGGCTTGCCGCTCTTGATCGCATCGAAAGTGCCTTTAATAGTACCAGCAATGGGAACAGCAACAAGTGTCCCTAACAACCCAGCAATCTCAAATCCCATCAAAATAGACACAAAAATCCAGATGGGATTCAGTCCAATAAAATTGCCGAGTAACCTGGGCGCTAACAGGTTATCTTTAACCTGCTGCATGAGAATTGCCGCTATGGCAACTTGAACTGCTAACCACCAATTTTGCAACAGTACTAAAATCGTCACCAGAGCAATGCCGAGAGACGCCCCGATAAAGGGAATGAGTTCTGAAATACCAATTAATATGGCAAACAACAGGGCAAAGGGCACCTTCATCACTAAGAAAATTGGCGTCAGGGTTAGCACCATAAAAAGTCCTAGCAACAACTGGCTGAGGAAGAAGTTCTGGAAATTTAGGCGTAAGGATCTGCTGAGAGGATCTCCAATATTAGAGGGCAAAAGATTGATCAGACCATTCCACACGCGATCGCCATATAAAAGCATATAAAATGCAAGCACGATGACTAACACTAAGTCAAGTAATCCTGACAGCAGTGTTCCAGCAAATCCCACTGCACCGGAAGCTAGCTGTTGTACCACATTCTGAATGTTGGCATTGATTTGACTGCTCACAACGCTCAGATCAATTGGCAAACGTCGTTGTTTTGCCAGCATCTCAAATTGCTCTAGGTTTGCTTGACTAGCGCCTAACCAATCAGGGATATTCTTTAAGAGTTGGATTGTTTGGTCAATGATCAACGGCACTAGGGTGACACCCAGAATCCCAAACAGGGTTAACGTTGCAAGTAAAACTATGATCACCGCCTGAGTGTGGGTGATCCGAGCACGTTCAAAGAACTTAACCGCGTAATTTAGGAGAAAAGCCAGAATCGCCGCAATGCTCAAGACGGTAATGGGATGCTGGAAATAGCGAAAAAGCACAGACAGCAACCAGACATTGAGAGCGATAATTGGACCGCTCAGACCATAAATTAACAGGCGTTGAAGGGAGGCCGAACGGCGCATCTTATGCAACCTACTTTATATATACCTTGAGATAATTTTAAAAATTCTTGATGGCGTTGATCATCATCATAGATATTTTTAACACATATAAGTATAAGCGTATCTAATAGCAAGGAACCAAGTCAAAATGGACAAAACAATAGCTGACCTTCGCAAAGACTACACCTTGGAAGGTTTGAGCGAACTCGAAGTAGACCTCAATCCTTTTATCCAATTTAAAAAATGGTTCGATCAGGCACTAGCAGCACAACTCCCCGAACCCAATGCCATGACCATTGCCACTGCCACACCAGACGGTAAGCCCTTAGCCAGAATCGTGCTGCTCAAAGATTTTGATGAACGGGGCTTTGCCTTCTTCACCAACTACAACAGCCACAAAGGACAAGAACTGGCAGAAAATCCCCAGGCGGCTTTAGTCTTTTGGTGGGCAGAACTGGAGCGTCAAGTCCGAATTAGTGGGTGTGTAGAGAAAGTTTCCGAAACTGAGTCCGACCAGTATTTTCACAGTCGCCCTGCCAACAGTCGCCTGGGTGCGTGGGTATCTAATCAAAGCGAGGTGATAGAAAGCCGAGAAGTCCTGGAGCGACGCTTGCAGGAGTTTAAGAGCAAATATGAAAATCAGGAGATTCCTCGACCGCCTCATTGGGGAGGCTTACGAGTGATCCCCACAGAAATTGAGTTTTGGCAAGGACGCCCTAGCCGTCTGCACGATCGCTTGCTCTATAGCCGTTTAGATAATGGCACTTGGAAAATTGAGCGGTTGTCACCATAAGAAGACGCGGGCATTGGGCATTGGGCATTGGGCATTGGGCATGGGG
>NZ_JABXKM010000067.1 GCF_017115025.1 Nostoc sp. NOS(2021)
ACACCCGCTCGATTCTCAAACACTGTGCCACTGCTGATAATGTATGGAATGTGCGTACAGCCATCGAAGCATTAGCCAGCAATTTCCCAGATGACCCTGACATCCACTCGTTTCTCAAACACTGTGCCACTGCTGATAAATCTGATCAGTATGTGCGAGGTGCAGCCATCAAAGCATTAGCCAGCAATTTCAAAGATGACCCGGATACCCACTCGATTCTCAAAAACAGCGCCACTGCTGATAATGCATGGAATGTGCGATGTGCAGCCATCAAAGCATTAGCCAGCAATTTCCCAGATGACCCGGACACCCGCTCGATTCTCAAACACTGTGCCACTGCTGATAATGTATGGAATGTGCGATATGCAGCCATCGAAGCAAATGTGCGATATGCAGTCATCGAAGCCTTAGCCAGCAATTTCCCAGATGACCCGGACACCCACTCAATTCTCAAAGAACGCGCCACTACTGATAATATATGGCATGTGCGAGATGCAGCCATCCAAGCATTAGCCAGTAATTTCCCAGATGACCCAGACACCCGCTCGATTCTCAAAGAACGCGCCACTACTGATAATCAAGGGGATGTGCGAGGTGCAGCCATCGAAGCATTAGCGAAACACTTCAGAAATTAGTCTGAGTTGTTTGAAATTTACTACAACTGCGCTGTCAATGACCCCTTTGAGCGTAAGCAAGACTATGAAACCAACCCTCGGCGGGTTGCACTGGAGATAATTATCAAGCAATTTCCTCAACATCCCCAGACTTTGCCACTGTTGCGCGACAAAGCAGAGAATGACACAGATGAAGAAGTGCGAAAGTTTGCTCAACAGAAGTTGGCAGAATTAGAGAAGTAAAAGAGTTTCAAAAATATGAACAACACAGAAGTTCGTCAACAAATCAACCAATATCTAGATGGATTGTCTTCAGAATGCCTAGAACTGGTAGCTGACTTCTTAGCTTATCAGCAGATAAAGAAAGTGAAGACGCTACCGAATAGTTAGTTAATATTCCTGGATTTATTGAATCCTTCGAGAGGAGTAAAAAAGATGTTGCTGAGGGTGGGGTAAAAGACTGGAAGTTAAAAATTCGTAATTCGTAATTATGTTTCAGAAGAATGAAATATACAATAATTATTCAGTAGTCTGATGAAGATGAGTGTTTTGTTGTGAGTCTTCCTGAATGGGGAGAATTTTGTCATACTCACGGAGATACTTACGAAGAAGCTTTCAAAAATGCTCAAGAAGTTTTAGAAATGCTGATTGAATCATCTTTGGCTGACGCTCAACCTCTACCAGAGCCAAAAACGCTAGAAAAGTCGTTAAAAGTAGCATAACTTTAAAGTGCGTAGTTTACCGCACTTCTCTACGAGAGGCTTGTCTGCGACACGCTCCGCGAACGCCAACGGCAAGGCTCAGTGACCGCACTAGGCATCGCTTGCCATAAATCCAGATAATCTTAAACTCAGATTACATCATTAAACGAAAGTGTAGGTATTTGATTATAAACTTCTGCATTTTCTTCAATAGCTTGACGTATATCGTATTGCGTTTGTAAATTCAACCAAAACTGAGCGCTGTTACCAAAATAGCGAGATAAACGCAAAGCTGTATCTGCTGTAATAGTACGTTTTCCAGATAAAATTTCACTAATTCTTGTCTGAGCTACACCTATATCTTTGCTTAATCGATAAGGGGTGATATTTAGTGGCTCTAAAAATTCTAGTTGGAGGATTTCTCCAGGGTAGATATTTGGCAGACGGTTGTTGTTCATGATTATTTCCAGGCGTCAGTGGTAATCTACTATTTCAACTTCCGAAGCATTGTTTTCATCCGTCCAAACAAAGCAGATTCGCCATTGATCGTTAATACGAATACTGTACTGCCCTTTCCGATTGCCAATTAGCTTTTCTAAACGATTACCAGGTGGAACGCGTAAATCGTTAATTGATGTTGCAGCGTCAAGAATAAGCAGTTTTCGTAAGGCAGTTTTCTGGATATTGGGCGGATACTGAGAAGATGTAAAGCCCTCAAAGATAAGCTTTGTCTCTTCAGATTTAAAACTAACAACCACAATCCTATCGCTTTGCGTTACTATCGTCAAACGTTAGTATACACTTCAAGGCAATTTGCAAGTTCGCCTTGGTCAAAACCGCGACAACAGCAGGCTCTCAAATAAAAAGATGTGCCGCAGCTACGCCCGTCGTAGACATCGCATTTATTCTGGGCATCATATAGTTGGCAAATATTGCTACTTCATCTCTACTATCCCCAGGTAATTATACGATGTCATATCAAAATATTGCAGGCACTCTTTCTCCAGAAGATATACAAGAAATTAAAGCAGCGCTACAAATAATCGAACAAAAAATGCCCTTTCTCATTGCTTTAACTGCACAAGAACGACGTAAGTTATTCAAAATGGGCGACAAAAGCCTAGCTTTTGTTACCAATAGCGTCAACGCTGCTCAGTCTAACCGTGAAATTCTCCCACCCAGCTTTGACATTGAAGAATTGATCCGGGATTATCAACTAGCCACCACCCTCAGCGAACTTTTAATCTTAATCCGGCAACTCACCGAACAAGTAGATGATACCCTGTTGGCAGTCGGTAGCGAAGCGATGCTCGGCAGTTTGACAGTTTATGATTACGTCAAGACAGCAGCGAAAAAGACTCCAGGCTTAAAAACTGTAGCAGAACTGTTGAGCGATCGCTTTAAAGCTATTAGTAAAGGCAGAGCCGCAAAAACTACCGACTCTTGATAAATTAATACTCGTGAACGAGTCTTTGAACTCCATTCATCCACCTTTGATACTCGTGAACGAGTCTTTTAGCTCCATTCATCCACCTTTGATACTCATTAACGAGTCTTTTAGCTCCATTCATCCACCTTTAATACTCGTGGACGAGTCTTTTAGCTCCATTCATCCACCTTTGATACTCATTAACGAGTCTTTTAGCTCCATTCATCCACCTTTAATACTCGTGGACGAGTCTTTTAGCTCCATTCATCCACCTTTGATACTCATTAACGAGTCTTTTAGCTCCATTCATCCACCTTTGATACTCATTAACGAGTATTTGAGGATTACCAACAAATAAATTATCTAATCTTGTGGGGTGGACATCTTGTCCGCCCTTGGTTATGGACGAGCTAGACGCCATACGTGTTAACTTAACGTAAAAGCTAGTCTAGAAGCAGCATTTAGAGATTGTCTCGTTCCCAGTCGGAGACTGGGAATGCATAATGGGGGGCTGCCGCCTCAAGACTTGCGGCAGAGCCGCAATGAGGTGCATTTCCAGCCAGAGGCTGGAAACGAGGTTTTAAAAGGGTTTTGGCTTAGGTTGACACCAATGGCTAGACGCCCACCCCAAATTATTACCCAATTACCTCAGCAGTCTTCTTCTTATCCAACTTGAGAATCAACACACCCAAAGGTGGCAAACACAAATCCAGCGAATAGGGATGACTGTGCAAAGACCAATCATCCGTCCACTTACCACCTAAGTTGCCCATATTGCTACCGCCATACTGACGCGCATCACTATTGAATAACTCAGTATAAAATCCTTTTTGTGGTACGCCAATGCGGTAGTGAGAATGGGGTTGTGGTGTAAAATTACAAACGACGATCGCAAAATCATCAGAATCGCGATCGCGACGGATGAAGGAAACTACACTATGGCGGTTATCGCTACAGTCAATCCACTCAAACCCCGGTTGGGCAAAATCCTGAGTGTACAAAACTGGTTCAGAACGGTAGAGATGGTTCAAATCGTGGAAAAATGTTTTTAATCGTTGGTGGGCTTCATGCTGCAATAAATGCCACTCCAAATCTGCCCAAGCATTCCACTCACTCCACTGCCCAAACTCCATGCTCATAAACATGGTTTTCTTGCCTGGGTGAGCAAACATATAGCTAAATAAACAACGCACATTCGCTAACTTCTGCCATGTATCCCCCGGCATTTTACCGATGATATTGCTCTTACCATGCACTACTTCATCGTGGGACAGAGCCAGCATGAAGTTCTCGCTGTGGTTATACCACATACTAAAGGTGATATTGTTTTGATGGAACTGACGGAACCAAGGGTCCATGCTGAAGTAATCCAGCATATCGTGCATCCACCCCATATCCCACTTCAAATTAAAGCCCAGTCCGCCTGTATAGGTCGGCCAAGATACCATTGGCCAGGAAGTAGATTCTTCAGCAATTGAGAGAATGCCGGGGAAATAGCTAAAGATAATGTGATTTACCTGACGCAGAAAATCTGCTGCTTCTAGGTTTTCTCTGCCGCCGTACTTGTTGGGCAGCCATTCTCCAGGTTCGCGGCAATAGTCGTTATAGAGCATCGAGGCCACAGCATCGACACGAATCCCGTCAATGTGGTACTTGTCAAACCAGAAGAGGGCATTGGCTGCTAAAAAATTACTAACTTCATGGCGACCGTAGTTGAACACTAAAGTACCCCATCCTTTGTGTTCGCCCTTGCGGGGGTCAGAGTGTTCGTAGAGGTGGCTACCATCAAAGAAAGCTAAACCATGTCCATCTTTGGGGAAGTGACCAGGAACCCAATCTACAATTACCCCTAGATCATTTTCGTGACATTTGTCAACAAAATACATGAAATCTTCGGGGCTGCCAAAACGCGAGGTGGGGGCATAGTACCCAGTTACTTGATAACCCCAAGAACCATCAAAGGGATGCTCCGCAATGGGTAGCAATTCTAGATGGGTGTATCCCAATTCTTTGACATAGGGAATGAGTCGGTCTGCCAGTTCCCGGTAGGTAAGGAAGCGTGCGCCCGGCTTCAATTCTGAAACGGTAACTACAGGTTCAGTTTCACCATTGGGGAGTTGAGCTGGTTGGGCACTCGAAGCGTGTAACCAAGAGCCTAAATGCACTTCGTAGACTGAGACGGGCTGGGTGAGGGGGTCAGTGCGACGCCGCTTTGCCATCCAGTCTTCATCACTCCAACTGTAATTATCTAAATCAGTGACAATGGATGCCGTTTTCGGGCGGGGTTCCTGCTGGAAACCGTAGGGATCAGATTTTTCGTAAATGTGTCCTTCAAAATTTTTGATTTCATATTTGTAATGCTCTCCCACACCGATTTCAGGAATAAACAATTCCCAAACCCCGGTGGGGCCTTTACGCATCTGGTTTTTACGCCCATCCCAGAGGTTGAAATCTCCCAACAACGAAACATTACGAGCATTGGGTGCCCAAACAGCAAAATAAACGCCCTTAACCCCGTCTCTTTCCGTGGGGTGCGCTCCCAGTTTTTCATATATCCGGTGATGGTTGCCTTCACTAAACAAATGCAAGTCAAAGTCTGTCAAGTGAGGAGAACGGAAAGCGTAAGGGTCATAAATTACACGCTCATGTTCCCCCTCTTTAATCCGTAACTGGTAGTTTGCCAATTCTGCGGTTTCAATCGTGCATTCAAAAAAGTGGGGATGATGCACTGTTTGCATCGGATATTCCTTCCGTTGTTCGGGAAGAACAACCCATGCGGCACTTGCATTTGGTAGGTAGGCCCGCACAGCCCAGACAGTTTTGCCATCTTGTTCTATGGGATGAGAACCTAGTATTTCAAAGGGATCGTTATGCTGATTCCAAACGATGCTGTTAACCTGTTCAGGGGCGATCGTGGTTATGGACATGAAGCTACCTAAGTTAAATAACGTGATTGACTAAATCTACTTTTTTAATATCTATGTATATTCTTTACATTTACTTGCACTATTGTCGCCACAGTTATCCTACCTCAGAATTGGGCATTGGGCATGGAGCATTGGGCATTGGGCATTGGGCATTGGGCATTGCATTGCAGAAAGCTCTTGACTTTTGACCCTTGAGTAATCTATCAAAAATTTAAAAAGGGGAAAAACCGAAATAATGTTTTACGTAAGCGAAGCAAGAAAATCTGTTCTCGAATTCTGGGGTCTAGTTTTGGTGGCGGGACTTCTTGCAGCTGCGCTTGCAATTGGGCGTATTCGGCAGCTGTTAGGAATCTCCCATCAATAGGCGATCGCGCTTCTATGATAATCTTTGTCCGTAATATTTCTTCTGGTGTATCTTCTGGTGGCGGTAATCCTATTACGGCTGATCCCCAATAGCTACTTAACACAACCAACGTAGCACTAATCACGATTAAGTACAGTAATTGTATCGCCTTTCTCGCTTTAACTCTCCCCATCTCCTGAACTGCGTTCACAACGCAGGATGAAAATCTGTTTTTCCCATTCCCTATCCCAAAGTTACAAATTTTCCCAATAAAAATCTGGCAATATCAAGGGACATTACCAGGTCTCTCCTGATACGGAATAGACTACAGGGAATGCTCAAGAGCAATTGCCAGCGATCGATCGCGATGAATTGTTTTACCATCTCAAAACTCAGGAGTTTAAGCCATTCCAAACACCAAACGAGGGAAGTACCTTGCCCACAAAATGGCTTAGATTCACATAACTCAACTCCCTTGGACTTGGAACAAGGTTCCGTCAGGCGAGAATTCCAGGCGGACACTTGGTTGAGGACGTAACCCTCATCACCAGTGTCCTCTACTTGCTGCCCTACTTAGCTAATATTTGAGCAAACTCTAGGCTCTGATACACCAATAGAAAGCGTGCAGGTTTTTACGTGAACCTAATTAATTCAAGCTATGCGGTGACGAGCGTTGTTACTAAGCTGTTTTGGGCATGATTTAAACTAAAGCTGATAGATAGCTTATTTAGGAGTAGCTGCGGGAGTAGGTGCTGTAGTAGCTGCGGGAGTAGGTGCTGTAGTAGCGGCAGGGCTAGACGCAGCAGGAGGTGCATCAGTTGGTTCACCTGTAGCAGCGGGAGTACTAGTAGTGGTACCAGCACCATCACCACCACCTTCACAGGCTCCGAGAATTGCAGCCAGACTTAACATTAGAGCCAAACCAAAGATTTTTGTTTTCATAACTCCTCTTTCACCAATTGTGGCTAGAACAATTTTTCGCCTGTTGAATACGATACCGTATTTATTGCTTTTTTTAAATTCTGCGAGATTACATACTTAAAAAAAAACAATCCTTTGGCGTATTCTTTTTGGGATTACATATCATACAGCCATCTGATTAGATTCTCTTAACTCAGGAGCAAAACGGAAATGACCAAGTTTTTTAGCAAACCGAGTTATCATAGCAAAAAATTTTATTTTTTTCACGGAGTATTGCATCTTGCTGCCCCGCGTTGCCATACTTTAGGTGCGATACCTAAAGGGCAGGCTGTCCAGTTGCTAATCGCTGATTGCAAACATTGCAATATCTAGGAGGATGCAAACATTGGTACACCTACCTATCAGAACAGTTAAAAGGGTGTAGTCTGTTATGTGTGCTTGTTGCACAGAAGGTGATTTTAACCTAATCAAAAACAGACAATCAAGACAATCAATCTAAAGTACAGTATTTCCCATCTAAAAAAAATTATGGTAGTTGCTCGTAAATCTGCTGTTTCTACAAGGGGTAATTGGTTCCGGCGAGATTCTATCCTTTCTTTAGGGAGGCGACGCTCTGCGCGTATGGAGTCAGCAGCACGGAGCGCTTCTACACTAGCTACCCAAGCCGTCCCAGTATCCTCTCGAAGACAACAGCGTTCCTCGAAAAATCTCGCGGTTTCTCTCACAAATGAGGCAGTTATACCCAAATCGGTGAAAGAGTTGGGTAGACAACAACTGCGAAATCTCAATGAGCAGTCGAGTGCGAACCAGAAGAGTCCGGGGGTAGGTTTTCTTTCGCTTCCCACAATGCCTAATTCGGGAGCGGCACCTTTGTGGTTGCTGCGCTTGTACACCTTTCATCGTTATTCAACAGTTTTGGCGTTCTTGTTAGTAGCATCGACGCTTGCTGTTTATGGCTGGACGGTATATTCCCAAGAGCTTTGGAGTCAGTCATATCGCAGACTCCAAAGCCTCCAACGTCATGAGCGGCTGCTAATGACAACCAACGCGACGCTGACAAATAAAATGGCTCAGGAAGCAGAACAACCAACAACAGGGCTGGTATCGCCGACTCCTCAAGGAATGATTTTCTTGCCTCCAGCATCTTATAGTCCTAAGCCAGCATCGTCTAACACAACTAACACAACGCCAAATTCGGAAACGCAACAGCAAACACTCTCGCCACTGGGATACTAATTTGTAATTCGTAATGACACTCTCTACCAGACCAAGGCGTAGCTTGCTTCTTTGCAGGAGTACGAATACTCGCTAACGTAATTCAGAAAGTCAGATTTACAGCAATTTTTAGGTAATTAAACCATACTGTAGAGCGAACAGATGTGCAGAAGTCACCAAGCAGAACAAAATTCAGAAAGTTTCGGAATCCAACATTCACAAGGCGACAAAAGGGTTATAAAAGAGGGCTTTTGGGAAAATTAGCCTCTAATATCCAAGATCAAACATCCAACACCAAGTCTCGACTGTTCATAGTATGGGGCGTATTAATGGCAGCAGGGTTGGGGTTGGGTGTCAAATTGTATAACCTACAAATTGTCAAGGGCCCAAAGTTAACAGAGCAGGCACGAAACCAGCAAATGGTGAATTTGCGACCTTTTATGCCCCGTCGCCCGGTGGTAGATCGCAATACTAATCTATTGGCGATTGACCGTCCTGTATATACTTTGTACGCTCATCCCAAGCTGTTTGATAAGTCTAATGAAGATATGGCAGAGCGACTTGCCCCAATATTGGCAAAAGATCCTGCGGAATTGGTGAAAACTTTTCAAGGCAAAAGAAGCGGAATTATACTTGCCCCAGCCCTACCGGAAGAAATTATCGATCGCGTCATCTCTTTGCGCTTAAATGGCTTGGAGTGGATTCAAAAATACTCCCGATATTACCCCTCAGACGATTTGGTTGCTGATGTAGTGGGCTATGTGAATGTTGACCGCCGTGGTCAAGCAGGTGTGGAATACTCTCAAGAGAAGTTGCTAGAACGTCCTGTGCAAACGGTGCGGCTCAGTCGGTCGGGTAATGGGAACCTGATGCCGGATCATGCCCCTGAAGGTTTTTTGCATTTTGATGATTTGCAACTGCAACTCACTATCGATAGCCGTCTGCAACGAATTGCTCGGACTGCGCTCAAACAACAGATGCAGAAGTTTGATGCCAAACGTGGAGCGGTAATTGTCATGGATGCGTTGGATGGTTCTTTACTCGCCCTCGTTTCTGAACCTACCTATAACCCTAATGAATACGCTAAAGCTAATATTTCGCTATTTAAAAACTGGACGGTGGCGGATCTTTATGAACCGGGATCGACTTTTAAGCCTTTGAATGTGGCGATCGCTCTGGAAAATGGCGTCATCAAAGCAGATGATATGTTTAATGACTCCGGCTCTATTCAAGTAGCTAATTACACCATTAAAAATGCTGAGAACAATGGTTACGGGCGGATCAACATCGCTCAAATTCTGCAACATTCTAGCAACATTGGCATGGTGCAAATTATCCAACGCTTAAAGCCTTCAATCTACTACAACTGGCTAGAACGTTTGGGGCTAGGACAAAAAGTTGATACAGATTTACCTTTTGAAGTTGGCGGTCAGCTCAAAAGTCCAGAAGAATTTATCGCTTCCCCAATTGAAGCAGCTACTACTTCCTTTGGGCAAGGCTTTTCCATGACACCGTTACAGCTAGTGCAAATGCACGGGGCTTTAGCCAATGGCGGTAAGTTGGTAACACCCCATATAGTTCGGGGGCTGATTGATAGCAAAGGGCAGATGCATGATTCACCCACTCGCGCCATCCCACGCCAAATTTTCTCCGCCGCAACAGCCCAAAAGGTTGTGGAAATGATGGAAACTGTTGTTACTGAAGGCACGGGCAAGGTGGCACAAATTCCGGGATATCGGATTGCTGGTAAAACTGGTACAGCCCAAAAAGCTAGTCCCTCTGGCGGCTACATCAAGGGTGCTAGAATGACCAGCTTTGTGGCTATTTTGCCCGTGGAATCTCCTCGCTATGTAGTGTTCGCACTGGTGGATGAGCCAAAAGGAGAAAGTGCCTATGGTGCTACTGTCGCCGCACCAATTGTGAAATCGGTGATTGAAGCACTGATTCCTCTTGAGGAGATTCCGCCAAGTTCTGCGATCGAGCAACGGACGGAAGTGCCGTAGGGAGTGGGGAGTGGAGTTCAAAGACTCATTTCTAGCTAGAGTGAGGTTTGCGCTTGAGTGCTGCAAATAAAATTACAACAGCACCGAACGACAAAATAGGAACACTTGAAGTTGGTTCAGCTACAGAGACAGATGAGATTGGCGTCAAAAGGAAGGCGTGTAATTCACCATTAACTGCACCACGACCGACAATTTGTCCATTATTATTAATGGCAGATGCTACTGTCAAGGTAAAGCCAGACTCGGAACCAGGAGCAATTAGGTCATTCAGGTCGTACAGAGTGTTATCACTATAAAGAAAAGCCTGCAAACCATTGCCATCTGCTGCATAAAAGTTATTGTTAGTGCCAGAAAACCCGACTACTTGACCCAAATTATTGATCCCGTTAGCAAGACTGAACAAATCTGTAGGACGTAATCTACCGAGGTCTTGGAGTCCCGTGCTGGAGGTGTACAGAAAAGCACGACCATCATCTACTCCAGTGAGTCCCGAAGTACCAACTACTTGTCCTGAGTTATTAATATCAGATGCTGAACTGTAGTTGTCACCTGGCAAAGTTCCCAAGTTAGTAGTTTGGCCGTTTTTGTACACAAAAGCTGTGTTTGAATTGAGAACGCCCACTACTTGTCCCAAGTTATTTAAACCGTAGGCAACAGTACCAAGAGTTCCTATGCTGGTTGCTATACCATCGCTGTACAAGAAAGGCCCAAGTTTGCTCGCTCCACCTACTACTTGGGTGCGATCATTAATGGCATAAGGAATAGCATTTTGGATCGGGAGGGGTTGGGTGATGCCATTGCTGTACAAAAAAGGGTTATTTCCAGTAGAGTTATTACCAACCGAATTACCAACTACTTGCCCCAAGTTATTGATACCAGTCACTCCAACTTGATTATCACCAGGCAACGGACTAATTTTTTTGAGCGAACCATTGCTGTAAAAAAAAGAATCAGAACCGTCTAAAGAATTAATGGCTACCTCACCTGAGTCATTGATGTCTGAAGCATAACTGTTGGCTTCTCCTGTAAGACTGCCTAAGTCAGTCAGTGAGTATAGAGATACCGCCAATGCCGACTTGGATGCAGTAAGACTGATTGCGGTCAAGGCTATTGCTGTTATACAGGATTTCCACTTAAGTAAATGCATATTACTTTTCCATGATTTTCTATTCCCCTACCAAATTACCATTGAACAGTAGAGTGATAACCTGCTGTATCTGGGTAATCGCTAAATACGCCATCAACACCTAAGCTGAAAAATAGTTCATATTCCCCTTGGGGATTTCCTTGAAAGTCCAGTGGCAAAAAGCAGTCTTCATTGCGGAAAGTCCAGACATGAACCAGCAAACCAGCCGCATGAGCATCTGTGACTAAAGATGTGGGCGATCGCAATTTACCATTGCTGTCTCTAGGAACCAGTAAATTTTTATGAACGCCAACCGCCTGTGCATATTTAGCAATCTCCCTTAAACCTGACGCAGTTGCTAAATCTGCATAGGTGCGTTCATTGCCACTAACTGCAAAATCATCAGGTTTCCCACTGTTATTTAGCAATTGCACCAGAGGTAAATCAGTCTTTGTAGATAAATCTTGTAAATTACTCACTTCAAAAGACTGAATAAAAACAGGTGCATTAGCTCCCTGATAACCGTTGACTGTCAAAGTTGCAAGTAGGGGTGCTTCTAGGGCTAACCCGATAGATTTAAAGTAAGTTGGGTGCTTAGTTTCTGGGTAAATGCCGATCGCCCGATTAATTTCGGCACTTTTACCCTTGACTAAATTGATAATTTCTTGGAGCGTGGGAATTTCTAAGAGTCCATCATAGGCGATATTTTGCGATCGCAGTTGAGGAATTCGCTCTTTAGCTCGTAGTGTTTTCAATTCTACAAGGGTAAAGTCTTCAGTAAACCAGCCTGTTTTGGATTCGCCATCTATTATTTTGGTGGTTTGACGGTGAGCAAATTCTGCATGGCTAGCAACGTCGGTGGTTTCCGAAATCTCGTTTTCGTGACGAGCAATTAAAACACCGTCTTTGGTGGAAACTAAATCAGGTTCAATATAATCAGCCCCTAGTGCGATCGCTAACTCATAAGCAGCTAAAGTATGTTCTGGACGATAGCCGCTAGCCCCTCGGTGGGCAATGATAATTGGAGATGCATCTTGCAAAGTCGTAGTCATTACTTTACCCACCGACAAGAGAAGCAAGCTATCCGTAGCGTCTGGTAGAGTTGCAGTGCGTTACTAGGGTTTAACGCTGTAGCCACTTACGTCAACCAATCGATATCCTTCACCAACTAGTTTGTCAAAAGTCGCTTGATACTCATCTGAAGTCAATCCATGTCGCGCCTCCCAAGCTGGACTGTCTGACTTCTCCCAAATAGCGGCGTATCGGTTTTGTCCGTTGACATTATAACCACTAACGTGAACTAATCGATATCCTTCACCAACCAGTTTGTCAAAAGTCGCTTGATACTGGGCTGAGGTCAATCCATGTCGTGCTTGCCAAGCTGGGCCGCCAGACTTTATCCAAATAGCAGCGTATCGGTCTTGTCCGTTCACAGCATAACCACTGACATCAACCAACCGATATCCTTGACCAACCAGTTTGTCAAAAGTCGCTTGATACTGGGCTGAGGTCAATCCATGTCGCGCCTCCCAAGCTGGGCCGTCTGACTTCTCCCAAATAGCGGCGTATCGGTCTTGTCCGTTCACAGCATAACCACTGACATCAACCAACCGATATCCTTGACCAACCAGTTTGTCAAAAGTCGCTTGATACTGGGCTGAGGTCAATCCATGTCGCGCCTCCCAAGCTGGGCCGTCTGACTTCTCCCAAATAGCGGCGTATCGGTCTTGTCCGTTCACAGCATAACCACTGACATCAACCAACCGATATCCTTGACCAACCAGTTTGTCAAAAGTCGCTTGATACTGGGCTGAGGTCAATCCATGTCGCGCCTCCCAAACCCCAGCGCCAGACTTCACCCAAATAGCGGCGTATCGGTCTTGTCCGTTAGCGATTGCTTGTCTTGTGCCATGAGGAATTTTCTGTAACTGGATGACATTTTGAGCAAGTACCTTTGTGTTTGTCTCAGTATTGCTCACACTACTAGCAAAGTTGCTGGGAGTGGCAAAAGCGGAACTGACTAAAGTTGAAAGTAACACTGCACTAGAGGCAGTAAATGTTAAAGAGCGGTTCAACATATTAGTAAAACAAATCTCTAAAAATGTATTGGATTTTTGGGCTGCACTACTAAATAGGTTGGCATTTGTTTTTTTATGCAATACCAGATAGCAGTGCTGACAATTGTGGATACTCTTGATTTACAGACGATTCCGTAATTTATAATACTGCTATTATGTTTGTATACTTTAGGTATATTGTGCTATGTGGATTTTAGTCTATAATACTTAATATATTAAAATTACTTATATAATAAAAAATTATTTTGAGTGGTTGAACAAGGAATGATTGATTGTTAGGAAACGCTGTAGGTAAAATGTTAGGTTTAGCGATGGATGGGACGATTGGTATTAAATTAATTAACCTAGAAAAGTCATAGTGTTTGCCCAACGTACCTCTGTTAATGGCAAACTTATTAGCCAAACCCGATTTTTATATGAAGTACCTTGACCCGACGACGGTTAGTCGCGGCTATCTAAAGAAAGCCTGCATAGGCAGGTTTGATCATCTTTAAATTGTATTCGCTAGGTATTTTGTAATAATTCTAATGACACAGATTAAGCCGGAAGTAAAGCGCACAGAAGAATTACGCCAGTTATTGCAACAAGCCAGCTATGCTTATTACGTCCTAGATGCTCCAATCATGGAGGATGCAGTCTATGACCAGCTATATCGAGAATTGCAACAACTGGAAATTCAATATCCAGAATTGGCGACTCCCGATAGTCCGACTCAGCGCGTAGGTGAGCTTAAACATACGCAGTTTACCTCGGTGCGGCATAATATCCCGTTGTACAGTCTGGAGAATGCATTCAATATTGATGAATTGCAAGCATGGGATCAGCGTTGGCGGCGACAAGTATCTAAAATAGACTCAGTGGAATATGTCACTGAACTCAAAATTGATGGTTCTGCTTTGGCTCTTACCTACCAGAATGGCATTCTAGTCAGGGGTGCAACTAGGGGTGATGGGGCGACGGGTGAAGATATCACCCAAAATGTGCGGACAATTCGCTCAATTCCCTTGCGTTTGAATTTTGAAGGGTTAGAAATTCTGGAAAGGGTGGAAGTGCGAGGCGAGGCGTTTTTGCCTTTGAAAGTATTTAAACAAATCAACGAGGAAAGGCAAAAAGCAGGTGAGCAATTATTTGCTAATCCCCGTAATGCCGCAGCTGGTACACTCAGGCAACTAGACTCCCGTATTGTCGCTAAACGGCGGTTAGATTTCTTTGGCTACACCTTGCACATTCCTGGTAGAGATGACACCAGTATTGCCAATACCCAATGGGAAGCATTGGAGTTGTTAGAAAAGATGGGTTTTCGCGTGAACCCCAACCACAAACTGTGTGCCTCGATCGCAGAAGTGGCAAAATATTATGAATACTGGGATACGGAACGGCTGAATTTACCCTACATGACTGATGGGGTAGTAGTGAAGCTGAATTCTTTTAAACTTCAGGAACAGCTAGGGTTTACGCAGAAATTCCCCCGCTGGGCAGTAGCATTAAAGTATGCAGCCGAAGAAGCGCCTACCCGTGTGGAAAATATTGCTGTAAATGTGGGACGAACGGGGGCGTTAACGCCGTTAGCCGAGATGCGCCCTGTACAACTGGCGGGAACAACAGTTTCCCGCGCGACTTTACATAATAGCGATCGCATTGCTCAATTAGACATCCGTATTGGCGATACTGTGATTGTCCGCAAGGCTGGGGAAATCATCCCAGAAGTGCTGAGGGTAATCAAAGAACTCCGTCCCGCTGACACCGTACCCTTCGTTATGCCTACCCATTGCCCAGTCTGCGGCCAACCTGTGGTGCGAGAATCAGGTGAGGCGGTGACTCGGTGCGTCAATGCTTCTTGTGCAGCGATTCTCAAAGGTTCCATTGAACATTGGGTAAGTCGTGATGCCTTAGATATTAAAGGTTTAGGCGAAAAATGCGTCCATCAACTCGTTGATAAAGGTTTGGTGCATTCCGTTGCCGATTTGTATAAGTTGACAGAAAGCGAAAGCAAATTGTGTGAATTAGAAAGGATGGGGAAAAAGTCGGCAGAGAAATTAATAGATGCGATCGCTCAATCAAAAAATCAACCTTGGTCAAGGGTATTATATGGTTTAGGCATCCGTCACGTTGGCAGTGTGAATGCCCAATTGTTGACTCAGAAATATTTCACTGTAGACCAGTTAGCTACAGCAAAGCAATCAGATATTGAAGGAATTTACGGTATTGGTGCTGAAATTGCCCAATCTGTCTATCAGTGGTTTCGGATTGATGCCAACCAAACTTTAATAGAACGCTTGCAAGCAGAAGGATTGCAATTAGCTGTCACAGAAGAAACAAAAACATTTAATGATGGTAATCAAAAGTTTGCAGGTAAAACTTTTGTAATTACGGGAACATTGCTAACCTTAAAGCGAGATGAGGCTAAGGCTTTGATTCAAAAAGCTGGTGGAAAAGTGACTGATTCAGTGAGTAAAAAAACAGATTATTTAGTGTTAGGAGAAGATGCCGGTTCTAAATTAGAAAAAGCCCTCTCATTGGGAATTACGCAGTTAAGTGAGGCGCAATTGTTAGAGATGATTGAAGATTGATACATATAGCAGGGAACTCTTAAGTAAGTCAACTTAATTAAACATAAAATGCTTTCAGGCTCGTAGTAGCGCTTTAGCGCTCAGGACTTACGCAAGATGTGACCGAAAACCTTATTCTTGCGTAGCGGTAATTCATGAATTACCGCTACTGTCGTTATCTTTTGCGTAAGTCCTGGCGCTTTAGCGCTACTACAAACGTTTTACTTTTTTTAGGTTGAACTACTTAACAGGGTTGAAAGTCTCTTGGTGTCAGTGTTTTCTGATTAGCTGATGTCAACCGCTACCTGGCAACTGCTATATCTGGCCAACCCGTAATACCATTTCTTTTTGAAGATGCGCCTATAGAACTTACCCAAAACCGCGCTATAGGGGCAATTCATGAATTGCCCCTACGTGAATAAAGCGCAACCTCACATAGAATTGGTATAACGCTCATATCAATGTTTATGGAAAATATCATTTTGAGTTTGAGCATATTGGCAATAAACGTACCTTCATAACCCTGTGCCAGCCAACTTTCAGCCTTAGCGATCAAAATTTTCAATTTACAAAGGCGTATTAGATCCAATCCGCTTGGGTTAAGGCTTGATCCTCCCTAACCCTCCTTTTTAAGGAGGGAATTAGAGCAAGCCTTAAAAAGGGGAGCCAGTCTGCTGCCCAGAGTTTTGCTTCTCGCAGGGTGCGGAGGATTAAGCAGTCTAAAATAACGTGAATTCAATGGCTTATTTATTAGAGTGTCCACCTAATTAGCTCAATCAAAGTTTTACTACGCAAAAGCGTCCCTCTCCGACTCGGAGAGGGACAGACTGGAACTTTAGTTCAAGGCAGGGAGAGGTTCGTCGAACTCACGTTCAAATATGATCACTTAATACTACTGTAAATTTATCGACTTATCGTATAATAATTTCCAGATGCGATCGCTTCCTTTGATATGTAGCCATTAAGTGCAAGCAACATACCAAAGGAAACGGACGAGTGCGAACACCGCCCTATGGATCAAACTATGGAGAATTCACATGAGCAACAAACACATTGAAGTCAAACAAGTAGCCGGTTTCATCGGTGCCGAAATCAGTGGCGTAGACTTGTCGCGTCCTTTGCACGATGATGCAGTCAAAGAAATTCGTCAAGCACTATTGAAGTGGAAAGTCGTCTTCTTTCGCGGTCAGAACATCGATCATGCTGCACAGGTTGCATTCACGGCTCGTTTCGGCGAAGTTACCTACGCGCATCCGCACGAAGATGAGCCAATTGAAGGCTTCTCAGAAATCCTGCCGATTGACCGCAGCCGTTACGAGCGGCGGAATGGTCTGCGGCGTTCCAGCTACGAGAGTCGCTGGCACACCGATGTGACAGCAGTTGTCAACCCACCTGCGGCGTCGATTTTGCGTGCGGTTAATGTCCCTAGCATCGGTGGTGACACACAGTGGACTAATCTAGTCGCAGCCTACGAGGGTCTGTCAGCACCACTGAAAGCGCTGGCAGACACATTGAAAGCCGAACATCGCTTCAATGCGCGTTTGAATCTACCCAGCAACAGCAAGCTCGCCCAGCGCATCGCAGCCAATCCCCTGGTTTCTCACCACCCAGTAGTAAGGGTTCATCCTGAGACTGGTGAACGCGCATTGTACGTGAATCCTGGCTTCACCTCGCACATTCTTGACGTGTCACGACAAGAGAGCGACCTGTTGCTTGAGTTGTTCTTCAACCAGATCACCAAGCCCGCCTACACCACCCGCTTCCGCTGGAACAACGGTGACATTGCCTTCTGGGACAACCGCGCCACCTCGCATTTGGCCCCTCAGGATCTGGATCATCTGGAAGTCGAGCGCGTCCTCTATCGCACCACCATCACGGGTGATGTTCCAGTCGGGCCCGATGGTTTCCGCTCGCAAGTGGTTGAAGGTGAGGCATTCAGCAGCGAATTACCAACCATCTTGAAGAACCAAGCCGAGAAGTTGGAAGCACAACCAGTGCTTTCGTAAGCTACAGAGTGGTAGGCAACAGTTGCGGAATATGTTCGTAGCCCGTTTACCCCCTTAAGTATCTAGCTGACTTTTCACGGTAAGTCCTCAAACCACGAAACAGCGTGGCTTTTTCCACAGCCTAATTCTCAATAGTTATAAGTTAATGAAAATAGCTAACGTAAAAATCAGGGCTTGAGAAACCCTCAAAATGACCTTTTCCACATGCCGTGAAAAGTCAGCTATAATTCAAGCTGATCTTAGAAAAGAACTGGATAGATAGCTATTTTCCCTAAGAGGGTGTTTTAAAAGTGGTGGCTGATGTATCAAAAACTTTAGATTTTCCTAAATCCTCCTTAAAAAGCAGGACTTTGAGAAAGTTATTCCCCGCTTTTGAAGGCTCGATCGGGGGGATATCAATACAACCGTAGACTTTTCAAACATCCTTAAAGGAGAGCGATCGCATTTTCCTGTCTTATACAGCAGATTTCGGCTTGGTGCAGTACAAAAACTAAGTCTTCAAGTTCAGATATAAAGCCTGTTTTACTCTTGACTCCTAAATTACGCTATATTTACCTTAAAAATTGTTAAAGGAAAATTTGGAGTTTTACTAAATAAAATTAATGTCTGAACAAAAGCCCGTAAGTCCCTGGAACTACAAACCTTGGTGGTGTCAGCCCTGGTCTATAATTCTCACAGGTGTAACACTGATTGCTGGTAGTTGGTTACTATTTAAAACTATTTGGCTAACAGTTCTCGTCTCTATCCCTGTAGTAACGTGGATGGGATTTTTTGTGTTTTTTTGGCCGCAACTAATTATTCGCAGTGGGATTTTGGAGCCGTATAAAGAGTAACTTGAGCTTGATGTGATACTGTAAAATACTCCAGGTAGAGAAAAATATTCCAGCGTTTTCAGAGATTTAGCAGCAAAGTTACGTGCAGCAGAAGAGAGAAGTTTATTTAACGATTCATACTGCTGATGTAACAGTTTTCCTGGAATAATTTCCAGTGTATCTATCAGGTAGTAGGTGAGTCTTCTTCAGGCTAGATTTCATCTATGCTGAGTACCCACGGTATACCTTTGTCAGCTGGAGGGCAGATGAATTACAGCAAAAATTTTTGTTGTGGAGGGAATCAAGAGTGCGATCGCACAAAAAATCTTTGAGTAAAAATGGTATATATTCAAAGATTGTGCTTGCGCTTTGGTGAATTTATAGGACTTACGCATAAGAGATCCCCCAACCCCCTTAAAAAGTTGGCTCTTTAGATCCCCCCTTTTTAAGGCAGGGCTGAAATTTTCCAGGCTTTGAGTTTCCCTATATCGGATCATCTTCGCCTAGACGCGCAGAGATGATCAAGACTGTGCTGCAAAGTTAAGCGATCGCACATTTTTATTTTTGCGTCAGCAGCATCTGGTAGAGAACAGACGGGAAGTAGAAGTTCTGAGGGTTGGAAGCCGGCCTTCGTAACTTCCGTGCATTTATACAAATTGGTAGTATCAAAAATATCAATTTTTGACGAAGAACTCTGGCAGTATAATAAGTTTTGATAATTTTTAGCTGATATTGATGATTTCAACCTGGCTTTGAGCAAAAGACCTTGTAAGCATTTACATACCAGGGAATTTGCACAGTGAAAGCTAGGGTGACATGAACAACAGAGCAAACCAAAGGCATGAAGAACATCATGCAATACAATATTTCTCTATATTCAAGCGAATGTTGATTTTTGTTGCAGAGATGTTTAGATCATGCAGCTTTGATGCTGTCGAGGTAATCCTGCGGTTGTTGCAAAATTTCCAGCCTACCAGACTTTCCTGGCTAAGGCTCAAAAACTCATCTGTGAAGACACAAGCTGCTCCTCTACCTGAAAATGAAGCAGAAAGGCTCAAAGCATTGGCGGACTACAATATTCTGGATACCCTACCCGAACAAGCATTTGATGACTTAACTGCTCTTGCTGCCTACATTTGTAAGACTCCAATTGCTTTAATTAGCTTAGTTGATGGCGATCGGCAATGGTTTAAATCTCAGGTTGGACTAGAAGCTAGGGAAACACCCAGAGAGTTGGCTTTTTGTGCCCATGCCATTCTTCAACCAGACGATATATTAGTGGTTCCCAACGCCATCAAGGACGATCGCTTTAATAATAATCCCCTAGTCAAAGGTAATCCCAAAATTCGTTTTTATGCTGGTGCCCCACTAGTTACACCCAATGGTTTTCCCATCGGAACATTGTGTGTGATCGATACCATTCCTCGTCTTTTAAGTGACCAGCAGTTAGATGCACTGCGCCGCCTAAGTCGTCAGGCGATCGCTCAGATGGAACTCATTCAGGAAGTTCGCAACCGCAAACAATCAGAGATCGAAGGAAGGCAGTTATCGCTGACGGATGAATTAACAGGTTTGCATAACCGACGTAGCTTCTTCCTGATGGCTGAACAACAGTTAAAAATTGCTTACCGCATAAAAGCGTTGTGCTGGGTAATCTTCATTGATTTAGATGGACTAAAACAGATTAACGACACTCTTGGTCACGACATAGGAGATGCCTTGATTGTTGATGCTGCTCAATTACTCAAGCAAAGTTTTCGGAACTCGGATATTGTTGCCCGCTTGGGTGGAGATGAGTTCATTGTTTTCATCTCCAGCTACTTTCAGGATGCTGATAGTATCCAAGCGTGTCTGCAAGTAAATATCGCCAACTTTAATCAACAGCAAAACCGTAGCTATGAACTTTCGATGAGTATGGGAATAGAGTGTTACTCACCAGAAAGTAATATGTCACTAAAACAACTAATTGCCAGGTCTGACGAATTAATGTATGCTGATAAACGTCTCAAGCGGCAATCTATTGCATGATGGGGACGGGGAAACAGGGATATATTGAATAGTTCTAAAATATTGGGAGATGCTGTACAAGAAAGGTGCGCGTAGGCGTAGCCTGTGGTAGACATCGCTCTTTTGCATTTCTCCTACCCTATGCCTGAAAAGTGCTAATTTACTACCTGGCTGCCATGACTGCGGGGGTCATCTTGACTAACCATTGGTGCGACTGGGGCTGAAAATTTGGAAACTTTCCCGCTAGCTTGAGCATAGGGGAGAGACGAACCAGTAACCAAAGCCTCTAAGTTACTAGCCATAATCGTGCGGGGTTGATCACCGATCGCTTGGGCGATGGTTTCCCCTTGCTGACTCAAAAATACAAAATGGGGAATCCCATCCACCCGATATTTCAACATCTCTGGTAGCCACTTCGTATTATCCACATTTAGCATGACAAAATTCATCTTGTCAGCATACTCTGTTTCAAGTTGAGTGATATCTGGGGCCATTTTTTGGCAGACAGTACACCAATCAGCATAAAATTCTACTAAAGATGGTTTGCCGTTGCTGACGGCTACTTCTAGCGGTGTGGACGAATCGCTTAATTTGGCAAGGGAAGCCGAGGTTGTTTCAGTTCTCAATCCTAAGACGAGGGCAACGCTAAGAGCGATCGCTACCATTACAATTAAGAAGTTTCTCAAACGCTTCCCGAATGGAGATTCAGACTTATCTGGAGAATTAACAGGTGAATCAGTACTCATAACAGAATTATTAAAACTTATTAAGCAATTTCTTCTTCAGTTTAGCTGACTCCAGCCCCTCTTTAACTCTCCACCTTTAGCTAATTCGCCGGCAGCCCCCGTCCTAGCAATTTTTCATCTTTTTAATACGTAATTTGATACTCAAAATGGGTATTACAAATAAGTACTTGAGATGAAATAGGTTTTAAAAGATGATTTTAAGCTTCAGAAATATCAGCGCTGTGTGTGCGGTATTTTTATTAGTCAGCGTTAGCAGCTTTCATAAGTCAGCCATAGCTACTATAAACAACCAGTCTCTACTGATAGCACAGCAGACTAAAACCCAGCCACACCCAGTTTTTAAATCTATTTTGCCCAAATTAAAGCAAAAGACTCAAATTAAGATTTTATTGCCGAAGTTTATTCCTGAGTCGGATGGGGAAAATCCAATTTACGCGACTATAGAAGCTGCTACGCCAAAAAACTATGATATTTTACTGGGTTTCACTCCCGACTGTTATGGTGCTTCTGCTTGTCGTTTGGGCGCTGTTTCGGCTGAAGCCGTAACCCACAAAACACCCCGCCTTAGTGGTAAACGTGTATCCTTAACTAAGGGAATCACTGGCTATTTTGTAGATTTTACTTGTGGTGCTGGTTGCTCGGATGCTACCTTGACTTGGCGGCAACAGGGTGTGCAATATGTTGTTGGGCTAAAAGCAGGCGATCGCACTTCTTTGGTAAAAATGGCTAATTCTGCGATTAATCCCTAGCTAACGTCAGAGTTCGATTTTACTTCCCAGTGAAACAGCCGTGGCAATTGAGACACATCTATGGCGTAGTTAACAATCCACATCACCAATTCAAAAACCAACACATATCGTACCCACTGCAACTCGCTTTTAGCTTCCATTAGTGTCAAACCTTCATACAACTGCCAGAAGCGGTAAGGCAGGTATATATAAGGAACCATCACCCACACTACATTTTGCAACTGCCTAAGCGTCACTATCTCAGAGATGATTTGCAACCCTAATACGATAAAATACCAACCAAGCACAGCTAACACACTGCGATCGCCCCACCATACACCCCACAATAGCATGGCCACTAATGGCGGCACTATTGCTAGTAGTTGCACTGAGCCAAACCAGATTTTATACCAATCGGGAAATGGTAGAGGTAGGGTATAGGGCTTTGTGTGTTTCCACCCCCAGTTGACAACCACAATAAAAAGTGTGGCAATTAGGAAAAAGACGAGATTTTCTAGGAACAGATAGAGGTTGATGTTTAAAGAAGTCACGTCGCTTCACTCAGAATTCAAAATTCAAAATTCAAAATTAACAATCCCCATAAATATATTTAGTTGCTCTGTATCCTTTTCTTTTTCGGTCATAAGGGTATTATCAAGCTATGATGTTTGTGGCTTCAGTAAATAAATATACTTATACCGATTCTCAATTGCATGGAATACAAACTACTCGTAGGTGCACAGTCAACTTAAGACCTGGCGAATAGAATTCGCGGCTACACAAACGAACGCGAACAGCGTCTCGTAGAGAAGTCCACCTCCGTGGACTAATACAAAATCAAGGGTTTTTAACCCACGCAGGTGGGTTTTGCTTGTGTAGACGCGGTTTATAACCGCCCTTTTAACGTTAAGTTGACACGCATGAGCAATGCTGTGCCCCTACCATCTCTTGCATCCAAACGAAAACTGCTATAGTCTCTACAATAAAACATTTACTAAGGAGCTACGAAAAATATTTCAACTTTTGTTTGCTCTATTTTCTTGTATTACATGAATAATTGATGGCACTAAAGAAATAACTATAATTAATCCAATAATCGGTAACAAATACTTATCCACTTGTTCCGGTGGCAGAGATTTTCCTAAGAAAAACCCTAACATGGTGATGCCGAATGTCCAAAGAAAGCCACCGATTAAGTTGTAAGACATAAATGTTCGATAATGCATCGCACCAATCCCAGCCACAATCGGCGCGAAAGTCCGTACAATGGGTAAAAAACGTGCTAAAACAATCGTTTTTTTACCGTGCTGTTGATAAAAATTTTGGGTTTTAACTAGATGTTTTTTACGAAACAACCATGAATCTTCTTTTTGAAATAGTCTTCTGCCAAATTTATGCCCAGTAAAATAGCCAACATTGTCACCTAAGACTGCACAAATAAAAGCACCAAAAATCAGAACCCAAATGTTTAGTAAATTCTGAGATGCGACAAATCCAGCAGTGAACAATAAACTATCTCCAGGCAGAAAAAAACCAATTAACAAGCCAGATTCAGCAAAGACAATTGCCCAGACCCCAAAGTAGCCAATTGATTTAATCAGCTGTGGTAAATCTAAATGCATAGAATTTCTTACCTTTCAACAATAGATCCACAACATCTTAACGTTTAGTAATTTTCCTGAATAAAAAGTAATATTAAATTTACGTAAAGTTATTGTGTAATTTTGGGAAATGTCATCACAGATGGCAGGTTTTGGGTTATATGTGCAAGATGCGAAGATATTTGAAAGTACTAAGACTATTTTGGAGTGCTGCGATCGCAGCAGAGTTAGAATATCGGATTAACTTTTTCATAGCTACCCTCAGCAGCTTGGGAAATCTTGTCGGCAGCCTTTTTGGTCTATTCTTGTTTTACCGAACTGGCTACACTTTTAGTGGCTGGTCATGGGAAGCTGCTTTAGTAGTTCTAGGAATTT
Source organism: Nostoc sp. NOS(2021) (assembly GCF_017115025.1). GTDB lineage: Bacteria > Cyanobacteriota > Cyanobacteriia > Cyanobacteriales > Nostocaceae > Nostoc. Next base: position 24,182 of record NZ_JABXKM010000067.1, read on the forward strand.
TTACCTTACTCCAAGGATTTTCTGCTACGTTTCTGGCGTCGAACTTGAATCGCATTGTCCGCCATGTACAGCAAGGCACTTTGGACTTTATATTATTAAAACCTATCCGCAGTCAGTTTTGGCTTTCCACCCATACCCTTTCACCTTGGGGACTGCCTGATCTAGTTTTTGGTAGTATTATTATTGACTATGCAGGTAAACGCCTCGGTGTAGGGATAGACGGCTATCTACTTGGTATGCTGCCGTTATTGTTTAGCTTGGTGATTTTATACAGCCTGTGGTTTATGCTGGGAGCGACGAGTATCTGGTTCGTCAAAATATACAACGCTACCGAAGTGTTGCGTGGTTTATTAGAAGCTGGACGATATCCCATCGCCGCATATCCCACTGCTTACCGCTTTTTCTTCACCTTTGTGATGCCAGTAGCTTTTTTAACTACCATACCAGCCCAAGCGCTGTTGGGTCGGAGTGAAATTAACTGGTTGATAGGTGCGGCAATATTAGCAGTAGCGTTGTTTTTGGTTTCCACTTGGTTTTGGCGGTTTGCGTTGCGCTTTTATACTAGTGCTTCGAGTTAGAGAGATATGAAAAGTAATCAAATTCCTCCTGGAAGGTTTGGTATACCTATATTAGGTGAAACTGAGTTTAAAGGTTATCACGTTCCTGCTGGTTGGCAGTTGCTTTATTCAATTGTGATAACTCATAGCCTAAAGGAAATCTATCATGAACCAGAGCGTTTTGATCCAGATCGTTTCAGTCCCCAACGCCAAGAACACAAAAAGTATCCTTTTAGTTTAGTTGGTTTCGGTGGTGGGCCACGCATCTGTATTGGTATAGCCTTTGCCAAAATGGAAATGAAGATTATTGCTGCCCACCTTCTACGCAATTATCATTGGGAGATATTACCCAATCAAAGTTTAGAAACAGTGTTCTTTCCCAGCAATCGCCCCAAAGATGGGTTACGGGTTCGATTTCAACCTCGGTGAAATGTTTTATGGCATCTCAAATAGACATACATTTGCCTAATGGAGTTTTAGAACGCTTGCAAAATGTGAAAGATTTTGTGGGCGGAAGCGTTAAATCTCTAAGTAACTCAGCACAACAAGTTGGGGAGTCTTTGAATACAACAACTGATAGAGCAATTAATACGGTTACAACAAGCTTAGAGCAAACTTGGCAAACTGCTGATAAATTTAAGAGTACAACATCGGGAGCAGTTAAAGATGTAATGGCATCTTCTGCAAGTGATTGGCTGACACAACACCCGATATTTTTTAGGTTAGTTCAAATACTAGGTTGGGGAGCTAATCACCCAATTATTAGTATAGTGATTTTGCTGTTTGCACTTGCCCTACTTTGGAGCATCATCAAAGCAATTGTCCGCTTGATTGAAACAGCTAGTTGGTCAATACTCCAAGTACCGATAAAATTACTTCAGGCTTTGATTAAAGTTAGTTTTCTATCCTTAGTTAAAGTTGGGAGTTTTGCTATTCAACGAATCACAGGCGCTAAAAAAACTGATAATCTGCCTACTTTATTACCTGAAAGTTTTCAACCAAATAAACAACAACGATTAGCAGAAATTTCTCATCGTTTAGAAGCAATTCAAAAGGAACAAAATCAGCTTTTACAAGAAGCAGCAGACTTGATTGCTACCGACACAATTGATATAGAAATCTCAAAAATTAAACAGCTAAAAAGCGCTGAATCACATCTTGGCTGAGTTCGGCTGTTGAATCGGAAGCGACAATACCACCTTTTTGCATAGCGTATATAGTAGTCAGCTTGACGGGGATTCATCTAAGACGAGTAATTGAGGCTGTCCTATTAAAGCACGTGCGATCGCTAATTGTTGCTGCTGTCCCCCACTCAAATCACCACCCATCCGCGAAAGCATGGTTTTTAACACCGGGAATAAGCTAAAAACTTCCTCTGGAATTTCTGCTTTTTTTACTGGTTTGCGCCTAGCCTACGATTCTTTCTTAACTGAACCGTATTGGATTAGAATGACAATAAGATTCAGTTGTAGTCTGTGTAGGGTAAGAAGACAAAGCAAATGACCCAAACGACGAAAACTCAAAAACTGCTGACCTTTGAGGAGTATCTTACCTATGACGATGGTACAGACACGCGCTATGAGTTGGTGGATGGAGAACTAGTCGAGATGCCACCTGAAAGTCAGGAAAATAGCAATCTGGCAAGATTTCTATTCGTTGAACTACTAAAACATTTCCCCTTTTATTTAATTGCTCACAAGGATACAGAAATTGAGGTGGCGGGGCGACGGGCGAGATGTCGTTTACCTGACTTAATGGTTCACACAGAAGAATCTTATGCTGCCCTTATCGGTGCTACTCGTGCTACCCTCACCCGTGATATGCCGCCGCCTGCGCTAGTGATTGAAATTGTTTCTCCGGGAACAGCGAACCGCGTTCGTGATTATCGCTACAAGCGGACGGAGTATGCCGCTAGGGAAATATTGGAATATTGGATTGTTGACCCACAGATGCAACAAATTACGATTTGCCAGTGGGTGGAGGGGCAGTATGAGGATAAGGTATTTACAGGTGCGACTTGCATGGAATCAGTGGTAATTACTAATTGTGCGCTAACAGTAGAACAGGTGTTTAAGAGCGCAAACCGACCAGAATTACCAGGCGAATAGAAAGTGCGAGCGAGTTTTTCATTCTTGCTTTTGTTCCATATCAACCTTTAAAATGTGATATTAGTACGATAGGTTACTAATAAAAAGTTAACTTTATACATATTTTGGAGTTTGTGTAATAAAAAGTTATTGTTACGGTTAAAGAGATAGCTGGGCAATAATTTCATCTTTATTGCCAGCAGCAAACTTAGCAAAACGCTCCGCTAAGGGTGGTACAATCACCAAAGGATTACTAAACCCAGCAAAAACATGAACGCCCTCAAATCCTGGGATAGCACCAATTAAGGCGAGTCTGTCGCTACTGAATGCCACCAAGCAGTGATACCAAGTTCCTGGTAAATTCTCCAAAGCTGGCAAAATTTGCTTTATACTTCTTCGCAACCATTTTTCACTTACCTCTGAGTTGACTTTAGCATGAGGATCTGCGATCGCACGGCTAATTTGACCAATGCGGATACTACCATCTTGAAACTGAATTGCACCCGCATCTAAAATCGGTGTTACTAACTCATTACCAAGTTCATCCCACAATTCATCAACTTGACTAGATTCAGCTTCTAGTTGAAACCGTTGCAGATTAGCCGGCATAACTAAGGTGCGTAACTGCACATCTAGAGGTGGGGTTTCAATTATTTCTGCGTGGGTAAAATATAACTTGATGGGAATACCAGCAGTTTTTAGAAGCTGGCGGCTGAGTCCACCCGCACAAATGACAATGTTAGCACTGTGGAAAGTTGCAGTGGTGGTTTTTACACCATTTTGCAGTACTTGCAATACTTGGGTAATCTGCATTTCACCCCCAGCCCGCAGAAAGGCTTGGATGTAGGCTTGTGCTGTTTTTTCTGGGTGAATATGACCGTGTTTGACAGTTAAAGCACCAGATATCGCCTCTCTATTTAGCTGCGGTTCCAACTCACAAGCTTCTTGAACACTCAGTAAACGGGGTGGAATGGCAAAATGATTATATGATGCAGCAGTTGCTTCTGGGTAACAATCGGCTGAAATAGTAAGTAATAAATCTAATTCCCGAAATTGGATATCAGCGTCTAATTCTTGAGATAGGATATGGTAACGCGCGATCGCATCTTCGCACAATTGCCGAGTTAATAGCGTACTACCAGACCAATAGGCAAGCCCACCATAACTATAGCGAGTTGCATTCTGTGGTCTGGTGTATTGCTCCAACAAAAGTACAGAAAAGCCTGCTTTAGCCAGTTCATAGGCGAGTGTAGCACCAGTAATTCCGCCGCCAACCACAATCCAGTCGTAGGTTTTCATTTAAATATCTTTCTGAATTACGAATTACGAATTACGAATTACGAATTACCATAAGTTGCTTGTAAACGACTTAAAAGATATTCTCCCGCAAGAATGGGGGGATAAATAGGCGATTGTTCTTTCTGGCAACTTTCCAGACAAGCAATTTCTGTATCATCATTAGGATGACAGAAAAAAGCGATAGAATACCGGGACTGGTTCACCCTGTTATCATTGGGAATCATTACCCGATGCTTAGTTGAGCAAAACAGATCATTTGTCCACCGTTGCATTAAATCGCCAGTATTGACTACTACAGTATCAGGAATTGCAGGCGCGAGAATCCACTCTCCAGATGCTGTCTGTACTTCCAAGCCCCCAACGTCATCTTGGAAAAGTAAGGTAATACTGCCATAATCGGAATGCTCACCAGCACGCAATTGTCCGGGTTTGGGTGGTGTCTGCAATGGGGGATAGTGCAGCGTTCGCAAGGTATGATTTTGTTGATTGTGTCTTGTGATAAAAAAATTTTCTGGCAATGACAACGCCAAAGCAAATGCTTGCAGTACCGTGTTAGCAAGTTCTGTGCAACTATCATAAAAGGCGAGAATAGAAGCATCTATCTCTACAGCCTCTTGTTTGCCTAAATTCAACGCCTCTTTCAGGTCGCCTGGTTTATTGGGGTCAACACGTTCTCTCTCAAGACCAACATAACCCGTGTTACTAAACTCATCACTCCAAGCTTGCTTTTGCTTAACTTCTAAGGGTAAATTGAAAAAAGATTTGCTGTGATTGAATACTTGCCTTATTAGGTCTTTTGATATTCCTGAATTTTGTAAGTACATGAAGCCAATTTCATGGCAAGCTTGATAAATTTGTTTGATAACAGTTTGCCGAATTATTGTGTTGCCATTGGTAAAGGCTGTTAAATCTATTACTGGAATTGTAACCATTTATATATAATTAGAAATTTTGTGTTTTGTTAACAGTAGTATAGCAAATACTTAGGTACGGAACTTTACAATGTCTCTTGCTCCTTGGCGAAGCGCGATCGCCCATGCGCTCCATCGCAACCGCAGCCTTGTTTATGCCCGTTACCTCCAACTAGCAACGGTGCAGGCGAACGGTCGCCCCGCTAATCGTACCCTAGTCTTTCGCGGCTTTCTGGAAGATACAAACCAGCTAAAATTTATTACTGATACTCGTAGCGCTAAAGCCGACCAGATACAGCAACAACCTTGGGCAGAAGTTTGCTGGTACTTCCCCAATACACGAGAACAATTCCGCATCACTGGCTGTTTGACCCTGGTAAGCGGTGATGATTCTCACCAGGATTTACAGCCAGCCCGGATCAGCATGTGGCAAGAATTGAGTGATGCGGCGCGTTCACAGTTTGCTTGGCCCCATCCTGGTAAACCCAGAGTCCAAACCCCAGAAGCTTTTGTACCACCAGCACCCGACCCCATGCAGCCAGTGCCTAATTTTTGTCTACTGCTACTCGATCCGGTGCAGGTAGATCACTTAGAATTACGCGGCGAACCACAAAATCGATGGCTTTACCACCGTGATGAAAATCAAGAGTGGTCTAGCCAAGCGATTAATCCTTAATATTGTCAGTTAGGAGTTAGGAGTTAAGAGTTTGGAGTTTGGAGTTTGAAGTTTTATGGTAAATCAAAGGGTTTAAGCTGTCGCGCATCTAAATTGTACTTTTTGGAGTCTGAAAGCTTTACTGTGAGGTTTTCAGCTTGAAAAATTAAATGCATCACAGCTTAATAGCCGCAACGTCAACACGTAGATTTAGTTTCAGTCGTGGTTTAAATCGCCGTCTAAAACTCTCTTCAATTTTGAATTTTGAATTTTGAATTTTGAATTTTGAATTTTGAATTGTTATTCCTCACTCTTAACTCCTAACTTTATTTAAATGCCCGCACCATCTAGAAACTGCTGTATAGCCTTATCTTTAAGGCTACACACCGGAGCATTTTGTGAGAAATCAGCTTGGTTAGAAGCTACACAACCTGCCAAGACAAGAGTTTTTGCAGAAGAGTTGGTGCGCTGAAGAGTTTGTATTTGTTCTTCCAGCGCCTCAATCCGGTCTACTAAAGCACGAATTACTTCAGCTTCCGAATCTGGTAAGTTATTGTGTTCAAGAGGTGCAACCCGGACTCCAGAACGATATATAATCCGTCCAGGCACGCCTACCACAGTACAGTCTGAAGGGACATCCCTTAGAACAACAGACCCAGCGCCAATACGGACATTATTGCCAATTTGGATATTGCCCAGTACCTTCGCTCCCGCTCCGACTACGACATTTTCACCCACGGTAGGATGGCGCTTGCCACATTCTTTACCAGTACCTCCAAGAGTGACACCTTGATAAATTAGGGCATAGTCTCCCACGATCGCAGTTTCACCAATTACTACGCCCATCCCGTGGTCAATAAACACACTTTGCCCAATTACTGCACCCGGGTGGATTTCAATTCCAGTCAAAAACCGAGCCAAGTGAGAAATCAGGCGCGGAATAAAGGGAAGACCAAGAGTATACAGCCAGTGAGCCAGCCTATGGAATAGCAGGGCTTGCAAACCAGGGTAACAAAATAAAACTTCCAACCAGTTACGGGCAGCTGGGTCACGTTCAAATATGATACGAAAGTCGGCACGCAGTATAGATAGCACGAGATAGCACCCTCGGAAAGCACAACAAGCTACTCTCCCATATTATCCTCTCAAGTGTTACACATCAAAGGTGGGCATTGGGCATTGGGCATGGGGTATGAATTCTTCCCAATACACAATACCTAATCGCTAACTCCAAACTCCAAACTCCTAACTTCACTGTTGCTCCACCGTCAGAGTATAATCGCGCTTCACCCCAGGATTAAATGTACCCACCCAAATCCGATAGGTGCCACTTTTCCAGTTGCGATCGCTAACGCTAGCATCTTTACTTTTGCCAGTATCATCGCCGCAACGAATTGTCGTTTTATCTGGGCCTTCGATCAGTAAAGTCGTGTCGTTGTTGTTGCTATCAACTTGTATTGTTAGCTGGGAAAAGTCCTTTTCCAAAACCATAATATGATCTGGATTGGGATCGGCAAAACCGATACAGGCTTTTTGATCGCGATCGCGGTTACTTATGGCAGACAATGAGTAAGAACCACCTGTAAACCCCTGCACTCTTCCTTTTACTGGATCAAAGTTTGTTGATAAGTTGAAAGTACCAAAATTTGCTGTCTGTGCTATTGCAGGGGTAGCTATGATGGCGGTAAGTATAGCCAATAGCCAGCCGTTGCCAAACTGAAGTCGGGGGCGACAGTATTTCATAGTAGCCCTCCAACAGGCTTTTAAATTAGTAGTGATATATACATATTCTACTGAAAAATTTCCAGTGAAATTTCAGTTGCTTGTGCCACATTAAAATGTGCCATAAGTAATGGCTTTGAAAGCAGGTAGCTAATTGTTAGGCTGTTTCTTGATATAGACAGCAGCTACAATTCCCCAACTGATGATTTAGATGTAATTACCTCTGTTGGACGCAAGATTTTCTCTTTTAAACAAAACCCTCGACGGACTATTTTAGTAATTGTTTGGTCTATTAAGCAAAATAACGGTTTAAGAGGCTATTTAAAGCTATGAATAACTATACTATTTCACTTTCTGACAGTTTAAAGAATTTTATAAAACAGGCAAAAAGATATGAATAAGCAGTCTATAAATTCCTGGAATTTGGATGTTCAGACAAAGGAGAACCTGAAATCAAGATATGCTAATTTTAGCCAGTGAACGCTAAATTACAAGCATAAGTAGTAAATAATACAATGAAATACGTAAGTATCATGAAAAAAAGCATAAGGTAAAAAATTCTTTTACCTTATGCTTTTTGAGCTTCTATGAAAATCTCACGAATTATTGAGTTTGAAGAAAATGCCACCTTTGAGCGATCGCGTGTCAGTTCCATAACTACTGACTGTGAGCGATCGCAGGTTGTTAAAAAATGGTTTGCCTAAAACTTCCACTAGCTTGAGAATCGGTACTTGACGCTCTAACAAATTCTGGCTCTTTGTCCAGTCAAGATATATATAGCCTTGGTTTGGTAGCGGAATTGCAGCGATACTATCTCGAAAATTGGGATTGTCAATTATGGAATTATCCTTCGTTGTGAGGATTTCATCCATAGTCTCTAAGTCAGACGTAAAAATTTCGTAATTTCCTAAAGTTGTATGTAATCCCCGCACTTTTGTTTCAATGCTGAAAGATGCTCCTTCTTTAACATTGGTTTTTTTAGTAGCAGTGGTTAACTCTGTCCAAGCGGAGATTTTTTGCTTGTCTATAGTTAAGGGATTGATGCTGAGTCCGTTGGATGAGGCGATCGCATCCAAACGAGCAACGCCTTGTTCTACTCTCTGGGATTTTTCTACTACAAAAATCCAATGAGGGGTTGTTTGCTCTTTGTGAGGCAACAATGCTATGGCATATTCTCCTTGTACCCAGCTGAAAATATCATCTGGGAAGTTTATGCCCCAGCGTTTTTGAATATCCGCTAAGGGTTTTGCTAACCGAGAAACCACATCTTCCTCAGAACCATATATGGTTGCTGTCGCTTGTCTCCAGAGTTTGGCTAAATCACTGTTACCCAAATTACTCAAATTTGAGCCGGAAATTGCCAAACCTGCTGATGCTGGAATATACTGCAATGCTCCCACAGGTTTAGATAGTGGTGGGGATGGGGGGACAATTTCCGATGAAGTCAGAAAGGTGGTTTCTGCTAGCAATCCTTTGGGGTTCAATGCCAAGGATATGATTTGGCTGTTATAAAGTTGTTCTGGTAACTCTAACCCTTGCCATTTTGCCACGATGGGAAGATTCAAGAAAGCTACAGCTAAACCCCCTTTGGGTAGTTCTTTGGTAGCTTTTTGGTATTCGGGGGAGCTAGTCAAATTCAGATCGGGCGCTTGGACGTTATTGATCGCATCTCGCAGCACCTTCGGATCGTTGGCAAACAACACAAAGCCTTCGCCGACAACAGCACCTGCAAGCAAGTTTTGTTCTAGTTGAGAATTGTCGTAAATCAGCTTTACGCCTTTGTATTGTTCAACAGCTAAGTTTGCCCCAGCTAACGCCCGTTTGGAAAACAACAATTCGACAAACTCGCGGCTTTTCTCTGGTTGCTTGGTTGCTAGTGCCAATAGATACCCTGGCTGCTGTCCGTTTTCTAAGTCCCGATCAATATCTAAGGTGGTGATAGCTAATGTAATTTCCTCTCCTAACCAGGGTTGAATGTCTTGTTTGTAATCTATGGCACTCTTGGCGAATAAACTGGTTTTGAGTTTAGATAGCTCCTCTTCCCGCTCTAGCGCCTGCAAACGGTCAGGATTCGCCAGCAATGAGACCATTACAGGCGAAAGTTTCGACACGAATATGGCTGCACCAGGCTGGGAGGTAGAACCAATGAGGTTAGCCGGACTTTTGGCGAAAAACCAGTAAAAGCCAGCGATCGCAATTACTAGCAGTGCGATCGCACCAGCTACGATAAAACCGATAAATGAACGTTGCCTATTCACATTAAACCTATTAAAAAAGACAATTTACAGCCATTTAAGCAGAAAGCTTACCAGAATTAATCAGCCCTCTTGAGAATGGATGCTCATGCCAAGGCAGAGATTTTCTGTCACTATAAATAGTATTAGGACTGTTTAACAGAAACCTCATGACAGGGAACACTTTTAGTCAACCCATGAACCATATTAGTGTAGAACAACTGGCACAACATCTATCTTCTAGTGATGCAAGTATTCAGCTAGTGGATGTGCGTGAACCAGAGGAATTGGCGATCGCTAGCATTGAGGGCTTTGTCAACCTACCTTTAAGTCAATTTGCCGAATGGGGAGATCAAGTACCCACTCTTTTCAATCCCCAAGCTGAAACCCTTGTGCTATGCCACCACGGCATCCGCTCTGCCCAAATGTGCCAGTGGTTAATTGCTCAAGGTTTTACAAATGTGCAAAATATTTCGGGTGGTATTGATGCCTACTCTTTATTAGTTGATCCTTCAATTCCCCAGTATTAGCTTGTGTTTAGGTGCATTACTCAGCTGGGATTTACTCTTCCAGCTGACTTTTGCTATTGTAAAAATAGGACTGCATCAACTTAGGATTTTGAGGAGAAAGTTTACACCTTTTGCTAGTGAGTATATATTCACGGAGCTTTTCAACCCAAGTATATCAGCTATTCCAGAAAAATACGTATTCAATAATACTGTTAAAAGTTTAAATTTATGCAAAAATACTGTTATAAGTAAAGGCAGCTTTTCCAGTACTAGCCTAGCTCCTATTTCAAGCGCACTCTCAAAAAATGCTGGACGTAAACTTTAAAAATACTTATCATTAGAGAACTAGATAATTTGCTATCTTAATTAATTATTAATAATCTTTGTTTGCAATCAAATCCAGAAATTTTTTCAGAGTTTGATTAAAATTTGCCTTCAGTAAAACATGCCATATGGAAGTCCAGTTGACAAATCGACAACAGCATATACTTTGGGCAACGGTACGTCACTATATTGCTACAGCAGAGCCTGTTGGTTCAAAAGCTTTGGTTGATGAGTACGACCTGGGTGTAAGTTCAGCCACAATTCGCAATGTGATGAGCGTTTTAGAAAAGTCTGGGTTACTTTACCAACCACACGCCTCCGCCGGACGAGTACCTTCCGACTCTGGTTATCGCATTTATGTTGACCAGCTAATTACACCTTCTCTGCGTTCGCGCAGCGTATCGCAGACAGACGCTACACGTAGCTTGCTTCCACAAAGTGGTACGGAAACTTTAGGGCGAGAAGTAGAGCTAGCACTGCAAAAACGTCTCCAGTGGGAAGATTGGAGTTTAGAAACCCTACTGCAAGGAGCAGCGCAAATTTTAGCAACCTTGAGTGGTTGTATTAGCTTGATTACCATGCCGCAAACCACTACAGCCCTAGTGCGACATCTGCAATTAGTGCAAATTGAAGCAGGAAGGATCATGCTGATTGTGGTAACTGATGGTTATGAGACACATTCTAAGTTGATGGATTTGTCGCCAGTACCAGAAGAAATACAACGCGATCCAGAGGTAATCGATCGCGAGTTGCAGATTGTTTCTAACTTTTTGAATAGCCACTTACGGGGGCGAAGTCTGTTGGAATTAGCCTACCTCGACTGGAGCGAACTAGATCAGGAGTTCCAACGCTACGGGGAATTATTGAAAAATTCAGTTGCCGAATTGACTCGTCGCACTCTTGCCCCGACTGCAACCCAAATTATGGTTCGGGGTGTATCAGAAGTTTTGCGCCAGCCAGAATTTTCCCAGTTACAGCAAGTACAAACGATTATCCACCTGCTGGAAGAAGAACAAGACCAACTATGGCGATTAATATTTGAGGAACCAGAGCCGGAGGATGTGGGTAAACCAAAGGTAACGGTTCGCATTGGCGCAGAAAATCCATTAGAACCGATACGCACCTGCACCTTGATTTCTTCCACTTATCGCCGAGGTTCAATACCAGTAGGAAGCGTGGGAGTTTTGGGGCCAACACGTCTAGATTATGAAAGTGCGATCGCAGTCGTCGCATCTGCTGCTGATTACCTCTCAGAAGCTTTCAGTTATTTCAATCCTTAATAGGGACTAATCGGATTATGGTGATGTCTAGGGACAAGCCGCTATAGGTTTAAACAATAGAATAATACCATCGGAGGCAGATAAGCCTAATTTAGAGTGGGAAAATCAATAATTAATAGTATTTAACTCTTCTATGGTTAGAAAAATTGCCTTTGGCTTGCTGTGGCTGGGATTCATTACCTATGCTTTTTTCCTCGCTCCTCCTGAGCAACCTGGTACATTTGAGTTAATTAAAAACCTTTCTACTGGCCAGTGGCAAGGCATTAACCCGTTAGTCATAGCACTTTTCAACCTCATGGGCATCTGGCCTCTTATCTACAGTGCAGTAGTGTTGATTGATGGTAGAGGGCAAAAAATACCTGCTTGGCTATTTGCGATCGCCTCTTTCGCAGTCGGCATATTTGCCTTGTTACCCTACTTAGCCCTTAGGGAACCAAATAATAAGTTTGTCGGTAAAAAGAATACCTTGCTCAAGCTGCTAGATTCTCGTGTGACTGGGGTTGTCTTGACTCTAGCCACAGTTATTTTAGTTGCCTATGGTTTAACAGGAGGAGATTGGGGCAGTTTTGTGCAACAGTGGCAAACTAACCGCTTTATTAATGTGATGAGTTTAGATTTTTGCCTACTTTGCCTATTATTTCCCGCATTACTAGGGGATGATATGGCGCGTCGCGGTTGGAAAAATCCGCAGTTGTTCTGGTTAATAGCGTTGATACCGCTATTCGGCCCATTGATTTATTTATCTGTGCGTCCACCTTTACAAGAAGTGGGTGTAGAGTCAATATCCAAACAGCCAGTAGCGAATTGAAGAAGAATATATTAGGACAAGCCCTTTCAAGGTGGGTAAAATTTTTGGATAATAATTCCTCTTTTCTCTGTGTTCTCTGCGCCTCTGTGGTTCAATAAATAACTTTTAAACCGCAGAGGCACGGAGAACGCAGAGAGGAAAGCAGAGATTTTATCAGTGACCTTGAAAGGGCTAGTCCTATATATAGAAAGTGTTTAGTTTAGTTAAGAGGTTTTTACAAAATTTCTAGGACAGAATTTACCCAAAGTCCCCTTTTTCAGTAGATTGGGGATTTTCTGTTGCGGGTGCGTAAATCCCAAGAGAAATTTTTTCTGAAAGTACTTTACAAAACGCAATAAATTATTTAAGATGTGTAACAGGTAGTCAAACCTACCTAAATTCATTCACAAATAATCGCATTTATAAAACAATGACAACAACCTTACAACGTCGCGAAAGCGCCAACGTATGGGATCGATTCTGCGAGTGGATCACCAGCACCAATAACCGTATCTACATCGGTTGGTTCGGCGTAGTCATGATCCCCACACTGCTAGCCGCCACTGCGTGCTTCGTAATCGCCTTCATCGCCGCCCCTCCAGTAGACATCGATGGTATCCGTGAACCAGTTGCAGGTTCCTTAATTTACGGAAACAACATCATCTCTGGTGCAGTAGTACCTTCATCCAACGCTATCGGCTTGCACTTCTACCCAATTTGGGAAGCAGCCTCTTTAGATGAGTGGTTGTACAACGGCGGCCCTTACCAATTGGTAATCTTCCACTTCTTGATTGGCATATTCTGCTACATGGGTCGTGAATGGGAACTATCCTACCGCTTAGGAATGCGTCCTTGGATTGCGATCGCATATTCTGCACCAGTAGCAGCAGCATCCGCAGTATTCTTGGTATACCCCATCGGACAAGGTTCCTTCTCTGATGGTATGCCCTTGGGTATCTCTGGAACATTCAACTTCATGATCGTGTTCCAAGCAGAACACAACATCTTAATGCACCCCTTCCACCAATTAGGTGTAGCAGGTGTATTCGGCGGAAGTTTGTTCTCTGCAATGCACGGTTCATTGGTAACTTCTTCCTTAGTTCGTGAAACCACCGAAACCGAGTCCCTTAACTACGGTTACAAATTCGGTCAAGAAGAAGAAACCTACAACATCGTTGCAGCCCACGGCTACTTCGGTCGGTTAATCTTCCAATACGCTTCCTTCAATAACAGCCGGTCACTGCACTTCTTCTTAGCAGCGTGGCCTGTGATCGGCATCTGGTTTACCTCCTTGGGTGTAAGCACGATGGCGTTCAACTTGAACGGTTTCAACTTCAACCAATCAATCATTGATTCTGAAGGTCGTGTGATTGCAACTTGGGCAGATGTAATCAACCGGGCTAACCTGGGTATGGAAGTAATGCACGAGCGTAACGCTCACAACTTCCCCCTAGATTTGGCTGCTGGTGATTTTGCTCCTGTAGCTTTAACCGCTCCTGCTATCAACGGTTAATTCTGAAGTTTAGCTAAATAGAAAAGCGCTCTCCCAGATTGGGAGGGCGCTTTTTAGTATCTATGATAATAGCGCTTAATTCTGGCAGCGCATTCTCAGTTGAGTGTGCAGTAGTGTAAAAACAACTCACTTCCAACCTGACGAGTTTCGACGAGTTGGAGATGAGGAGCAGCATTGGGAACAAAACCCTCTCCCTCCACTGGGCTAGGGGCGTGCTTTCCTCCATAAATGACAGGCCAAATTGTCAACCACCAATCGTCAATTCGCCCTGCCTGCACTAGAGAAGCTGTTAAAGAGCCACCTCCCAAAGCAACGACCTTCTGAATACCCCGCTCTGCCATCAAAGTGTAGGCTCGATCCCAGTCCAGGTCTGTATCTCCCAAATCAATTAATTCAGCCAGTTTTTGCAAGCTTGTTGCATCAGAATTGCGCTCCAAACCAGTCCGTGTCGTAAATATCCATCGCTCAATGTCCTGGCTTAAAAAAGGCAAGTCAAGGGATAGGTCAAGGGAACCTGAGACAACGCAGGTAATGGGCTGGGGAGGCTGACCCCGAACCTTACGTGCTGCCAACAGTTCGGGATTGCGAATTGTAAAGGTTACTCCCTCGGCCCGAATCGTCCCTGCTCCTACCAGGACTAGATCAGCAAGAGAGACTTGATACTCTACGTGTGCTTGATCAGCTGCATCTGAATCACGAGGCGCTTTCGGATCTACGGCGCTAATCTTTCCATCGGCCGTCATGGCAAGAACCACAGTTGTTTGGATAGCTGACATGATTACGTTCTGACGGTTCTTTATAATTTTACCTTTTTGAATTCTTTGCCATGAATAGTTGTTGCATTGTGCTTTAAATCACTTTCTAAGCTATGGCTCCAGGTGGTAAAAGAATTGTTGTTGGATGATTGTCTCTAGACAAGAGTCAATTTTTTTACGCCTAAGAAACTGTTATGCCCAAACATATATCTGCAATCGTATTTGTCTTAACGGGACTTAAACATTTTTGAGGGAGAAACAAGCCTCAAACCCATGCAGGGTAAGGGAAATACGCCAAATGCTCAAAAATGGCCCAAACCCAGATATATCAATAAACCAAGCAAAACGATGTCAAAGTCCCTCTGTATATAGATTTAAGGCTTTTTTCTGGGTGTTTTTTGTCTAAGTCCCATTAGTTAATTTCCTTCCTCAATAATTCTGGAATCTGAGAAGGACGTTCAGCTACTGAAACTTCCGCTTCTTTGAAAGCAGCTAATTTACTTTGGGCTGTGCCAAAGTTAGGATCGCGTCCGATAACCGTTGCTAAAGTCCCTGTTTGACGCCAACTTTTTCCTGGTGGTGCTTGTCTGCCTGCAATGTAGGCAATTACTGGTTTATCAATTGCCTCCGCAATGTACCGGGCTGCTGCTTCTTCACTACCACCACCAGGTTGACCGACTAAAACGATCGCTTGTGTCGTTTCATCCTCATCGAGAATTTGCAGCCATTGCAGAAAGGAGGAACCGACGATCGCATCACTACCAATACTGACACTAATCGACTGCCCCAAACCTGCTTTTGTTAATTCGTAGGCGATTTCGTAGGTGAGGGTGCTGCTACGACTCACGATCCCTACTGGTCCAGGGGTATAAAACTCGCTAGGTTGAGTACCTAAGAGAATTTTCCCCGGCACAATGATCCCCGGACTATTTGGCCCGACTACCAAAGTTTCACACGCTTCGGCTTTGCGGAGTAATTGCACCATATCTAAAGGCGGCACGCCAGCAGTGATAATAATGATCTGGCCAATATGAGATGCGATCGCTTCTAATGCCGCATCTAGCACGTCGTAAGGATCTACACAGATAATTGTCGTGTCAATTGCCCCAAATTGTTCTATTACCTCTTCTACTAAGTCAAATACTGGCAGTCCATGCAGTTCCTGTCCACCACATCCAGGATTGACACCAGCTACCAAATTCGTGCCATAAGCTTTCATTTGAGCAACATCAGTGCCTGATATAAATTCACAAAAGCCTTGAATTAATACTTTGCTGTCTGGTGTTAGGTTCATAAAAAATTACCGTAAGTTTGACAACCCAGTGCCTTGTCCCACTGGGCATAAAAACGACACATTTACAGTGTCGTATTCATTCAATTTTTACTGAAATTACAAAAACTAGTCTTGAGGCTGAGTTTTCCAAAAGTCGGAAAACCCGCCTCTAGCTAGGAATATTCAGTTTGAATGCACTATATAATTTAGTCCCAGAAAGCAAAGCTGTACTTGGTTTCAGCATCAAATTCAAAAATTTATGCCCGGCGGTAAAAATTAATAATTTTTGATTTTTGAATTGGAACGAAGTGACACTCACTACTTCTTATTAGCCGTTGGTTTAGCAAGACGAACTGCTGCCGCCACTGCCTCATCTAAATTTTCTACCACCAGGAGCGCGTCGCTGTGGGTTTTTAATGTTGCTAAATATTTTCTAGCAGCATTAAATTCAGAACCAGCAAGACGGACAACTAAGGGTGAAAAATTCAGTTCTCGCTGACTTTTACTACCATTAGAATGTACAATCTGTGATTTAAGTTCGTTGTTGTCTTGCTGCACAACTCTGGCTATTACTTCAACCACTTCCTCAGTTTGAGGAATGCTACCCATAAAGTTAATTAGTATTACTTGAATGCTTTTGTCAGCCTCCAGGATTTTCAGACCTGTCGCTAGGCGATCGCGGAATGTAGTTGGTGTAGTATCTGTGAGGAAAGCATGACGTAGATTCAAACAAACACCTGGTTTGCCACCAGCATTAGCGACTAAATCCAAAGTTGCCATTACGGAGCCAGTACCATTACCTAAAATACCGATTTTTCCATGCATTTCTACACCATCCCAGTCGCCCAAAATACCGTTTATTTCAGTACTGGTATGACGGCTGATAATTTTTGCCGCCATCTCGGCAAGATCGGGATGACGCTTGATCGCCCGTTCGTTGACTCTGACTTTACCATTAAGAGCCATAACTTGACCAGTAGCACTGACTGCCAAGGGATTGATTTCGACTAAATCCAGGTCTTTTTGCACAAATAACTGGTACATCTTCTGGACAACGCTGCTTACCGACTGCATCAGCGTCCCCTGCAAACCCATCTTCAAAGCCAATCTTCGGGCATAAAATGGTGAGAATTCCTGTTCTACGACGACATAGTGCATTTTTTCCCCAGCCGATTCCCAATCAATGTCTGCTTCTTTGCAACCTAAAAGTACCGGTCGGCAAACAGCAGTGTCTAAAACTACCGCTAGATAAAATTCCTGGTTGGCGTCGTATTGGGATTCTGCCAGCACAACTTCCGGCAATTCGCCCCATATTGGTAAACTAAAGATATTTTGAGCAGCTGCGATCGCATCGATTGTCGTCTCCGCAAACCTGACTCCCCCAGCTTTTGCCCGTTCCGCTCCATGTACTTGAGATTTCAGTACAATTGGAAAGCGAATTTTTAAACGTTTCAAATCTGTAGGATGGTCAATTCGTTGGGAGGGCAACACAGGAATGCCTATCTTCCCAAACCATTCTTTAACTTGGTACTCTAATAAATCCATTGATACACCTTGTATTGACACTTTCCAAACCTTTAGTTAGTGCTGTCTTAATATTTTGCATCACCTTTATTGCAGAATTAAGCTTTTGGCAGCTATAAAAACTTATTTTTTCACGGATCAATTTTATCGAATTCAGCAAATGAGGCACATTAATTTTGATAGTCAACCTGTTTGTGTCAGAGCCACAACAGGTAATTAATCTCCTCAGTAAGTTTCCCAGCATAGAAGATAACTAGCATTTCTGTCAAAACCCTCTGACATAGCATCGTTTCCTTAACCTTTGGATAATTTGCTCACAACTGCTCTGCAACCAGAATTTTGCCGAGCAGTAGCTCCTGTGAATTTGATTGTCGCGAGATAATGCAGTGAAAATACTCAAAAACCTTATTATTCCCATTTTTTCTTTGTAATTTATATCTGAAGATAGATTATTTATTTTTGCATCTAGCATTATGAAAATGTAGCGACGCGAACAATAACTGCTTTTTTAATTTTTGGTGAAAAGTCAGAATTTGTGTTAGAAAGTTGGTCGTTCAGATTTTCAGGCTGTGATTGGTTAAACTGTGCATTTGCATTCAACAAACCGAGAAAGTTCGTTTCATCCCCTTAAAGATAATCAAAACAATATAGAAGTTCAGCGGGAAAGCTCTATGAAAGTAGCAGTCCAGCAGGAAGATTTGCAGCTTTTAGCCAAAACTTTGCAGGAACAATTACTTGTAGAAGTCTCAACGGCTGAAGTCTTCGATGTTAAGTGTGCCGTCAATAAAGACGAGCTAATGATTTTAACGCAACACGCATCAGATGTAATAGTTGACGCTCAACTAATCTTTGCGGTAATTGAGGAAGTACTTCAGTCTCTAGCACCCCACAAAGACCAGCGGGTGCAATGTTTCCTCAGAGTTTTTGGTGAACAACTCCCTTATGCCAAATGTTTCTTGGCGTTGAAGCAGACGGGGGGATGGGGGG
>NZ_JABXKM010000325.1 GCF_017115025.1 Nostoc sp. NOS(2021)
AATTGTGCATTGGGCATTGGTTATTAATTCATCTCCCTCATCCCCCATTCCCCACTCCCCATTCTTCACTCCCCATTGCCCGTTATTCCTTACTCCCCACTCCCAGAAAATGCGTTCCTACAGCCTAATTGCCCCTGCCAAAATCAACTTGTATCTAGAAATCATTGGCGATCGCTCTGATGGCTATCATGAGTTAGCCATGATACTTCAAAGTATTGGTCTTGCAGACAAAATTGATGTGTGTTCCATCAGAACTGACAGTATTCGCGTTCACTGCAACCACCCACAAGTACCGACAGATAAAAGTAATCTGGCATACCGAGCAGCAGAATTAATGGCGAAGCAATTCCCCGAAGCCTTTGCTAAATATGGGGGTGTGGAGATTACCATCAACAAGCAGATCCCTGTAGCTGCTGGGTTGGCTGGAGGTTCGACGAATGCAGCAGCTGTGTTAGTGGGGATAGATTTACTGTGGAAATTGGGATTAACTCAGTCAGAATTAGAGGAGTTGGGAGGCACACTCGGTTCAGATGTACCATTTTGTGTAGCGGGTGGAACTGCGATCGCAACAAGTAGAGGTGAGCAACTTTCTCCCCTGCCCAGTTTAGATACTATATATATAGTGTTGGCAAAATACCGCAGCCTGGAAGTTTCCACCTATTGGGCATACAAAACCTATCGACAGCAGTTTGGTAATTCTTATATTAGAGATAGCGAGAACTTGGCAGCACGTGCTAATGCAGTTCATTCAGGAGCAATAGTAAAAGCTATCCTGGATAAAGATACGGGAGAAATTGCCCGAAAACTGCACAATGATTTAGAGCGCGTGGTATTGCTAGCGTATCCCCAAGTCTTGCAACTACGAGAAGTGTTTGCAAATCAAGAAGGTGTTTTAGGAACAATGATGTCTGGTTCTGGGCCAACAGTATTTGCTCTTTTTGAGTCTCAACAGCAGGCAGAACAAGTTAAGCTGCAAGTGAGAGAAGCAATTCTTGATGAAGACTTAGAATTGTTTGTGACTCGGACAATTACACATGGTATTCAGGTGGCATCTTCAGTTTAAATAAATCTTTATCGTTAATGGAGCATAGGTAATAAGCTGATGAGCTTTGAAGTTGCATAGTTCAAATCGCTAGAAAGACGCAAAGATGTAATTGGAATGACGATTAGCTAAGAACAAGAATTATTCCTAATGCTCCAATCCAAAATCTAAAATCTAAAATGTTATGAATGACCAAAATATAACACCACAAACAGATGCTAAAGAACAGATTCCAACGAGTCCGTTACGCTGTTTAACTGGGGCGGTAATTTCCGGAGGAATGGCATTTGCAGTGTATTCGCTGATGATTGCGATCGCTACAAATTTTGCTACTAAACCTATCCATTCAATTAATCCATTGGTGGTGAAGATATCTTCTGCTGTCCGCACTCTGGTTGTTGGTGTCGTTGCTTTAGGAAGCGGGATATTTGGTATAGTGGCAATTGGTTTGTTGGCTTTGGGAGTGCAATTATTAGTGCAGCAATTGACCAAGCCAAAAAGTAGTGAAAACTAGTAATTTACTTTTAATCAGCAACCTAAAGGCACAAGTTTTTCTAACGAATCACAATTTTTGATGAATTGTAGCTTCGCGCTTCTGGAAGGCTGAAGAAGTTGTTGCTGTTTTCTCCAAGTTTTGGGAGAAAGCCCGTGGCATAGTATAACCCTGAACTTTAACAGATTTCAGGTTGACACTTTATAGACTGGCTGAAGATTCACAAATCTATGCGGAATTGATACCAGAGGCACTGAAGTTGATAGCAGCAACATCACTTATCAGCAATAATTATGATTACAACCCAGAGATATTTCTTACCGCTTATTTTTGTGACAATGATTGTCAGCCTCAGCAGTTGTAGTTCTAAGCCCACCGCTCGTAATATTGACAGCGGAACGCCATCCCCTACCACAACACCGACGAATAGCGTATCGTCTCAGACTTCCAGCCAAATTCCTAGCGTCGCTCAGTTGAGAGAAAAATCTCCTAATCAAGAATCTCCTAAGGAAAATACGCCTTCCTCATCAATTCCTAAAGCTGTCACAAGCAAAACTACCAGCGTCACACTATACACAAGTGATACACAGTGTCAAGAACTCATTCCAGAAAAGCTTTTAGTACCAGCCGAGGAACCAGTGACAAATGTAGTGAGTAAAATTTTAGAAAAACGAGATACAAGCGACTTTAGCTTGTCTGGGTATCGTGTCAACATCAAAAATGGCATTGCTACAGTTGATTTGCGAATATCTCCTGATTCAAAGCGGCAAATAGCTTCTCTTTCTAGTTGTGAACAGTTTGCTCTGTTTGGCAGTCTCCGCAAAACCCTAACGAGTAATGCTCAATGGAATATTAAAGAGGTTCGCTTCACCGAGCGAGGTGAGGACATTGTTCTTTAGTTAAATATGGTAGTAAGTGCCGTGATCAGCTAGCTAAAAAAGATTTCCCAATCTGAACAGCGACAGGACTCATGCATCAGCAGTTGCCAAAACAGTGTATATTGTAGTCAATTGAAAACAGCTGTAAATAGTGGTATTCTTCATTTTAGCCATAAGTTTTTGGTAGCAATTCGCGGGTGTAATTCAGTGGTAGAATCTCACTTTCCCAAGGTGATCGTCGTGGGTTCGAGTCCCATCGCCCGCTTTAAAATGTACATTAACTAATTATTTGTCACTGTTAACAGATTAATGTCACTTTTAACTAATTATTTGTCACTGTTAACAGATTAATGTCCTATTGAACAACTAACTTCCCTTTATTCTATGCTGAACCTCAAATGATCAACCCAAACTTTGATTTAGCCTGTACAAGAATAAAAATTGGGAAAGTGAGATTCCTTTCAACCCACCTCTAAATTTTGAAACCTTGCATAGTAAAAATTTCGTTTCAACTAGGGCGTGTCATCAATTGAGCCAAATGACAGAAGCAGCCAGATAAATTGCACCTAGAAAGTTTGCAGCACGTAAATCAAGAGCGCGTTGCTTCGGCGTAGCCCGCCTTCTCTACGAGACGCTCCGCGAACGGCATCGCTCGGTACTGCTTGAGTTTGGCAAAAAAGTTTTCACTTGCGTTGACGGGCTTTGTATAAATCCTGGTCGTAGTCACGAGGATTATTACGGTTACGCTTGGGGGGAATCACTGCGGTTTTACAAGGAAGGCAGGAGTTAGGAGGCAGCTATGCTGGAGGTTAGGAATATCAATTAAAACTGAACAGACGTGAGGAAAAAGCGTCTGTCTAGAGCCACGTTTAAAAAAAGAATTATACCGAGACGCGCAGCGCGAGGTATAAAGCGTCCTTACTTCAATCCCACTATGAGTAAGGGTGGGTTCCGTAAGCTCGACTGCCTTCGACCTCCAGCAAGACTGAACCTGTGCCTGAAGCTGCTCTCTTTCGTCGCTCATCTGCATCATAGCCTTTGTCTGCTAACACTGTGTCAGCAACAATGTTGGGTAGCAGTTGGTCGCTAGCTAGTGGACGCTTGAAGACATTACTCGAAGATTATTCCTTACCCACTCAACAACTAAATCTGCTGTATCCATCCTCTAAGCAGCTATCTCGTTTGGTCAGTACTTATATTGATTTTTGTACTGAGTGGGTTGATTGCTTATAGGACCAGCCCTTTCAAGGTGAACCTTTGTACTATGAGAAAATCATGTTTTTCAGCCGATTCTGGGATTTTGGCGATCGCTTACGCTTAATTTACAGTCCAAAAATCTGGGGTTTAAAGGATAGATTTTTTATTCAATTCCAGCCGATGGCTAAAATGCCGTAAAAACCGTGATAGTACATCTGCTCACCTTGAAAGGGCTAGTCCTAGCTTATTTCAATAGTCAGAAACTTTTATTGACAGAATTTACAAGCTATCTTCCCACCAGGGCGACCGTATCATGTCAATAAGGTTGTTTCATTATCAATAAACTCCAAAATCATCTCATTAATCTCTGCTTATTGAAAAAGATTTTAGAGATCGCCTTGAGGCTTAGAAAATAAATCAAACAGTAAATGCTGATTTTTTCGTTGATTCTTAACCTTGGTTATGAGCAAGTATAATTTAGATGCGTTTGCCCTGGAGTCTGCCCTCCTTACAAAGCACAAGGAGAAACTAATGAGACAATTTACCCTGTTTACTTTTCTGTATCTAGCAGCGGGAGTTTGCCTGCGATCGCACTTGGGCATCCTGACATCACTCCAAACTTTAAAACAACCCTGCTAGTTAATGCTGGAATGTTATACCTTGCCTCTGTCCTCAGTACCTTTCCATTTCGGCGTCAAGCCGTACTACGGAACCAAGCCAGACTGCGCGATAAACCTGCTTGGCAACGGAATTTTCTCATGATCGCACCAATGCTTGTCATTGCATTGACGCTTGTTACAGCCATCCCCGACCTGGTGAATCACAACTGGGCGACCTCTGCGATCGCAGTTTTCCGCTACATTAACTTTTTGAACAGCCAGTACTTTAATTAGCTTACGTGGTATGCCACGTTTTAATGTTTTAAGTTTAACTTTATCGAGTAGAGGTATTACTTGTTCTCTCTCGTTACCGTTGGCTGGGGTAGTGCAATTAGCCAAGGGCATTCCACCACCTTCGGTAAGCGTGTGAATAAGAACACCTTTCCCTTTGCCTCCGTATGCAACTTCTTCACCTCCTCCCTTTCCAGGGGGAAAAAGAGCCGTCAACAGCCCCAAAGTCCCAGTTTATAAGCCCCTTCTTATTAGCGTAGGCGTAGCCCGCCGCAGGCATCGCTAATACACGCCCTTGTATATATTCAAATGTTCCATCAAAACGCCATCGCTTTAACCATCGATGGGATGAACTTTTTGATGCCCATGTATCCCCATGTGGTAAATCACACCATCGACATCCTGTAAGCAGGATGTGCAACCAACTATTTAATACATAACGATATGGTGCATGAGGCATACCTTTTCCACGTTTGGACGGTTCTTCAGGAAATATATCCTCAAATAGTTTCCATTCCAGGTCACTCAATCCTTCAAAACGCCCAGCTATAAACAGATACACCCTTCTCAACATGAGAAGTAAATTACCACATTTCGATATTAGTGGGATAGGTTCATCGAAAAGTTAAATCCTTGGTGTGTCAATACCTTTGCCAAAATAAGAGCCTACAACAATTTTGGCAAAAACTGGCAAAATTCCCCATACATAAGCATTTAGCGTACAAGGTGGCTGAGACTGCCAGAACCTTTATACTGTGGGCAATACGTTAAAAAAACCTTGTGGTCAACCTTAAAGGAATTTTTAGGACTTATTGTTTTTGCCAAACCGAGCGAGAATAGCGAGTTAATAGTGAAAGCGTCATCAACTCACCCTCGTAAAATGGCGAAGGTATTATAAATGTGAGTCATTTTCTGAAACGCATCTATCCTATGGAGTATTTTCTGCCTACATAAATAAATATTTATATAGTTATTTAAAGATAATGTCATCTCAGCATTCAAACCCGACGCTGTAATGCTTATAACTCAACGCCTTGCTGTCTATTAGAGGTGACAGAACCAAAAGAGGAATGTCAAGATTAGGAGATGTACCTTTGGTTGGTTAAGTCAAGTAGCTGAAATATTTATTAATATTATTAATAGCAAGTGTAAATTCAGCGTCAGGAGTCCGAAAAAATTCTTAATGGCAGGTATTTCGCATCAATCACCAAATTCTTCACCAACGGAACAGTAGATCATGAAAGACCAAGAACCGTCAGACTCTAAGGAATTCGTCGGAAATCTCAAGAATGGGATTTGGCTGTTTGGACTGTCATCCTGGGTATTTGGCATTACCGATCGCAGTATTGCTTCATTTGCGGATGGCTATCTATCTGCTTTGGATTTGACGCAACTATTCACAGCGGCTACTTTCTTTGTGGCGTGGCTATTTTTGAAACCGACATCCAGACTTTAAGATCGGCGACTGGTTGAGTATCGAGTCACTCTTGACGCTAGTCTTATAAAGATTCAGAAAGTTATGTATTTGATCGCCATAAGGGGTGCGCCACAGAATGCATAGATTCTTTTGCATTGATCGCAATCAGGGTAATTCGTAAAATCTCCGAATTACCCTGATTTCTAGTTTTCACGGCAGAGAATCAGGATCTATACCGAGTTCGCGCAACCTTTGTGCCAGCATTTGGGCACGTTCTTCCGGCGTTAGTAAACGTCGTTTTTGCTCGTTACACCAGTACAGCCACTCTCGCGTGATACCGTAATATGTTCCTCGTTCTATGCCAATTCCCAAACCTACCTCTGGTAGCCAAACAGGATTTTCTGACAGCAATTGATACTCGTTATTGACTGTATCTACAAAAATTTTTCTAATTTTCCGGAATTGGTTATGCTCAGATGGTAGTCTCTATCAGACTACCGATTTATACTGAAACTCTATAACTAAACTTCGGGGAATATAACCCCATTTCGGATTAAAAGCCCGGTCTTCATGGCCGGGCTTTTGACAAGGAATTAAAAAAAATTGGGGTATAGCAGGGAACTCTTAATAGGGAACTCTTAGCAGGGTTGAAAGTCTCTTGGTGTCAGTGTTTTCTGATTAGCTGATGTCAACCGCTACCTGGCAACTGCTATAACTCTGGAAAATCCCAGAATTACCCCGAATTTTAAAAGTTAGAAGTTAGGAATTGCTCTTAACTCCTAACTCCTAACTACTGATTAATTAGGCAAACGCAGCAGTTGTCACATCATTATTCGACAGAATTTCTTGCAACTCTTCAGCGTCTACCGTTTCTTTATCAACCAACATTTGCGCTATCTGATCCAAAATGTGGCGGTTACGCACCAACACTTCTTTAGCGCGTGTATAGGCTACATCCACAAGTTTACGGACTTCTTCATCAATGGCCGCGGCGGTTTCTTCAGAGAAATCACGCTCTGACATGATATCCCGTCCAAGGAACATGTTACCTTGTTGACGACCAAGGGCGACTGGGCCTAAGCGATCGCTCATGCCAAATCTGGTGATCATCTGACGGGCAACACGGGCTACCTGTTGTAAGTCGTTAGAAGCACCAGTGGTAACTTCTTCTTCACCAAAGATTAATTCTTCAGCAATCCGACCACCCAAAGCCACAGCCATCTGATTTTCCAGATAAGCGCGGCTATACAAACCAGTATCCATCCGGTCTTCGCTGGGGGTAAACCAAGTTAAACCACCTGCGCGACCGCGAGGAATGATGCTAATCTTTTGCACAGGATCGTAGTCTGGCATTAAAGCACCAACCAAGGCGTGACCAGCTTCGTGATATGCTACCAAGGTTTTGCGCTTTTCGCTCATTACCCGGTCTTTCTTCTCTGGGCCAGCTAATACGCGATCGATCGCGTCGTTGATTTCATCCATCGAAATTTCAGTCAAATTCCGGCGTGCTGCCAGAATTGCGGCTTCATTCAACAGGTTGGATAAATCTGCGCCAGTAAATCCAGGGGTACGACGGGCGATTTTATCCAAGTCCACATCTTTCGCCAAGGTTTTGCCACGGGCGTGTACCTTGAGAATTTCGCTGCGTCCGGCATAATCGGGACGGTCTACCACAACTTGACGGTCAAAGCGACCAGGACGCAACAGTGCTGCATCTAGGACATCAGGACGGTTGGTGGCGGCAATAATGATGATGCCTGTGTTGCCTTCAAAGCCGTCCATTTCTGTGAGCAACTGGTTGAGGGTTTGTTCCCGCTCATCGTTACCACCACCTAAACCTGCACCCCGTTGACGACCTACGGCGTCAATTTCATCGATGAAGACGATACAAGGAGCATTGGTCTTAGCTTGTTCAAACAAATCGCGGACGCGGGATGCACCCACACCGACGAACATTTCCACAAATTCCGAACCGGAGATCGAGAAGAAGGGTACACCTGCTTCACCAGCTACAGCACGAGCTAGGAGAGTTTTACCTGTACCAGGAGGGCCAACTAACAGCACACCTTTAGGAATTTTTGCACCAACGGCGGTAAAGCGATCGGCGTTTTTCAGAAAGTCTACGACTTCGTTTAATTCCAACTTGGCTTGGTCAATACCAGCGACATCGCCAAATGTCACCTGGGTTTGTGGTTCCATTTGGACTCTGGCTTTGGATTTGCCAAAGTTCATCGCTTGGCTACCTGGGCCACTTTGAGCGCGACGTAGCAAGAAGAATAAGCCAACCAAAAGCAATACAGGAAAAAATAAGCTGCTCAGTGCCTTAAACCAAAATCCTTCGTCGGTTTGGGGCAAAACAGAAATATCAACGCCTTTTGAAGTCAGAGTATTGATCAGGTCTGGATCGTTGACTAAGGTCACAATCCGTTTATTTGGGTCATATTTGGGTGTAACCAGTGCTGTGGAGCGATCTGCACTCAAACTGACTTTTTCTACTCTGCCTTGTTGAACTTCTTGAATAAAGCGACTGTATCGCCATATCTCTCTGCTCTGGGGTTGTTTGTCAAAAAATGCTGTTCCCAGCGCAATAACGACAATAAACAGCAGCGCGTACAGCCCCGCATTTCTCCATCTTTTATTCACTAAGGTCTATCCTCCTGTATTTTTCGCGCGTTAGCTCTGGGCGGGCGCTTTGCGCCATCGCCTAGCGTCTCTGTTCGGAGAGGTCATTATTAAGAATTATGTTAACTTATCTTAAGTGTAACAAACTGGCGTAGCTTTCATGCTAGAAAAAGCTCCCTGATTTGCTGAAAACTAGGATGGTAGGGATTATATTGTAGCGACCCTGTGGGGTGATGAACGGTATGAATCGGAATAATTTCTACCACACTATTAGTGTAAGCGATCGCTTCAAATCTCTGGACTAACTCGACGCTCCAAGTTTCTTCCCGCACAGGCTGCTGGTGGTTTTGCAACCAGTTTACAAGTTGCGCTCGCAAAATTCCCGGTAAAATTCCTGTCTTCTTTGGCGGCGTCCACCAACTGCGATCGCACCATCCCCAAAGGTTGCCTGTGCTGGTTTCTAGCCAATTTCCTTGAGCATCGACTAATATTGCTTCTTCAACATCTAAGCTAGTTCTTGCCAACCAAGCACTCAAATAGTTTCCGGTTTTATGAGAGGGAAGAGAGCGATAAAATTCAGTACTAGCAACGGCGCATATAATACCAGTTTTTTGTTTTTCTGTCAAATTTTGTGGTAATAATCTGCCAGTTATCCACTCGCGGCCATCAGGAAAAAGGGTAATTCTGAGAACGGGGAAGTGTGGGAGAAGAATTTCGACACCTTGACGCAGACGATTCCAATCGGGTTGCTGCCAACCAAAAGTTTGTACTGAGAAAAGTAGGCGATCGCAGTGTGAGAGCCAATTGGTTAAACTACTATCGAGGGAGTTCTCATAAACCCGCAGCGTTGTAAAAACAGTCGCTCCATAAAGTAACCCCGGATCGTTAATGTCTAACTCTAAAGTTTGGGAGTGAATTAATTTGCCGTCATACCAAAAAATGTGATTTTTCACACTCATTTTGTTTGTCGCTACAACTCTATTGAAAAGTGATGACTTGTAATGCTCATGCGCTGCATGAGATAAAACCTGTGAGCGGCAAATCGCTGAACACCAGAATCAAGACTCAGGTGTTCACATTCATGATTTCTTGCATATTCAATTAGCCACTGAAATAACTGTTCACCATAGCCATGCGACCGCTTCAATTCATCAACAACTAAGTCATCAATATATAACAACTTTCCTGATGCTAAACACGTAGAAAGGCGAAATCCAGCCACTGCCACAGCTTGCTCTTCTACTTCCAAGAATACAAGTTGATATCCTTCTTTCATTTGATATCGAACTTGTTGTACAAATTTAGCCGGCTCTTGGTGAGGGCGCAACTGCGACATAACAGGAAAACACTTTAATATTTGAAAGTCAGATTCTCCTAATTGTATTGACACTAGTATTGCTCCTGAAAATTACGAATTACGAATTATTTTAATCCTTTGGGGGAAATATAATTTTCTGAGTACCTTCAGGAGTTGTAATTACTTTTCCTCCCAAAGCTTCGATTTGCCTAATTGCTCGTTTCCGAGTTCTCTCATCAACTTGATTATTTAAAACCATTGCCCAGGTAGAAATTTGAGCATATTTACTGTTAGGATTTCGACTCAGAAATTCAGCAGTTCTTTGGGAAGTATTAGCTATAAGCTGACTCTCAGCATCTGAAAACTTACTAGCCCAGTTTGCCGCCGTTGCAAAAGATTTTTGGGCAGCTTGAGCATTGCCTAAAAATAATAACTCATCAATTCCTTTATAACGCCACACGTAATAAGACTTTTCGGGAACTGAGGGAGATAGTGATTTTAAGCCTTTCTCTGACAATGCGATCGCGCGTTCTGGCATGGCAGCATACAATGAAGTACTGATAGAAAGACTCCGATACACTGCTAAAAATCGCGGGTCACGTTCTATAATTACTTCAAAATATTCTGGACTTAAACTATAACCTGTTTTATCCCGAACCTCATCATCTCCAAAATATTGTAAAAAATTGAGATATACCAAATCTGCGATGAAGTTATCATAACCAAAACTAGGCATTTTTTGGAGAAAATTCAGACGGAGCTTTTCAGATTTTATTTCTTTTTCTAGACTTTCTAAAGAGGCAGATTGTTTGCTTTTTATCAATTTTTGCAATTCGGGGAATTGAATCAAGCCAACTCCTAAAATACACACACAAATTATAAAAGGTGTAGCAATAGCTTTATGCGACAACAACATATTTTTCTTGTCTTCCCAGGTAAAACCAACTTCTTGTATATAATATACTTTATGTAAAATTACTCAGTCACATGGTAACATGAAGATATTCAAAACCAAGCTAGAGGCTTGTTAAACAATTTAGTATCGTCTATACAGTTTTATAGGGCCGCGAGTTGGGAAACGGATCATCCCTCGGTTCCTGTGATTATGAGTATTTAACAATTCAAAAATAAATTTTTCAGGTAAGTGCGTAAATCCTATTTTTAGTGTTTCAAAAGTTGCCAACACTGTTGAGCGATCGCCCAATCTTCTTGAGTATGAATAACTAATACCCGTACTGCTGAATCGGGTGTAGCAATATCCTGATCAACAGGCTGCTGTTGATTTTTCTCAAGGTCTATTTTCAGTCCGATAAATCCAAAGGCTTCACAGGCGGCTTGGCGAATTTCTGGAGAGTGTTCACCCACGCCTGCTGTGAATACCAAAGCATCTAATCCGCCCAAACTGGTAAGCATTGCGCCGATCGCAGAACGGAGGCGATGTACGTAGATATCCCACGCCAGTTGAGCGCGGGAATTACCTTGAGCGTAGGCGTAGCCCGTCGTAGACATCGCTTCTTTCACCTGACGCATATCGCTAGATACACCCGAAATTCCCTCTAACCCAGAAGCTTTATTTAATACATAATCTAACCTTTCGACCGAGTAATTGCAGTATCGCAACAGATAAATCAGAATCCCCGGATCAACTGAACCAGAACGACTGCCCATCATCAATCCTTCTACAGGCGTGAATCCCATCGTGGTATCAATACTGCGACCGTTTTTAATCGCTGCTAAAGAGCAACCATTGCCCAGATGACAGGTAATTAACCGCTCAGACGCAACATCTCGACCGAGAATTTGGGCAGCACGACCAGAACAGTATTGGTGACTGATACCATGAAACCCATAGCGACGGATTCCTTCTTCCACCCACTCATAAGGGCCGGGATAGATTGCTGCTGCATCGGGTAGGGTGGCATGAAATCCGGTATCAAAGACTGCTATTTGAGTGACATCTTTTAAGATTTTTTCAATTGCTTCTATGCCTGATAAAGCGGCTGGATTATGTTCTGGAGCAAGGTTAGACAGACGAGCGATCGCCTTTTTGACATCCTCCGTAATTACCACACTATCTCGATAATCCTGTCCACCATGTACTATCCGATGCCCTACCACATCGATTTCTGATAACTGATCAATTACCTTGGTAGCACCATCACTAAGTGTATGGAGCATATAGGTGAGGTGTGCCTGTGGAGAATTAGCAGAGATTGATTCTTGCAGCGTTGCACCCGTAGCGGTTTTTACCTCAATTTCTGCCGCACCCCGATCTTGAGTCCAATTGATTTTCCCTTCCCAAAGGGGTTGGGGTGCTTCGGTGGGTAGAGCCTCATCTGCAATCTCATACAGACAACTCTTTTGGCTGCTCGATCCGGCATTCAGCACCAATATCTTCATATAACAACATAAAAACATCACCTCCTGCGATCATCTCACTAAATCTAGCCCCATGCTTCTAGCCTATGGGTATAATATACAGGCTCATAAGAAAATAGCGGTAGGGCTGGAAGCCCCGTCACAGAGCGTGCGGGGTTGCTGACTCCTCATAATATTTAACTCTTAGTATTGACATCATACAACTGGCATAAGGTAAAGAGTTTTTCTTTTAGGCGATCGCGCAGACTCGCAGGTGATACAATCACGCAATCTTCCCAGTAATGTGCAACTTCTCGAATCAGCCAAAACTCGTTGACAACCTGCCGCACCACTTGACGCACATCCCCAATCATTTCGTCTTCTAAGTCATCTTGCCTACGTTGATAAGACTTTACCATCCAACCTCGAAAGTGTAAGTATACTTTTAGATAGTCTAATCCTTCTCGCCATTCGCCGCTTGCAGGAACAATTGAGCAGATTTTATCAAAGATTAAATTGCGGTTGTGCCAAAGTTCTGGTAAATCAGGAATGAAATTTTCTACATCCTCTGTCTCTTCACACCAAATCATTAAATAAAAGCGTTTTTCAAAGAAGCGTGGTTCTGCATAACGTACCGTATACTGTAGTTCTTGCCCTTGAGAATTTTCATAAAGCAGGTAAAAAGGCTGTTTATTTTGCCTATATTCATCTATTTGACTTCGCCATGCTTGTACGAGTTTACTTGCTTGCTTGAGTAAAGATTGGCGGATTGCTGCATCCAAATTTCCTCGCTCTAACAAAAGTGTAAGTATAGTTTGAGCTTGCCCTATCTGACCTGCATCACTCAGGGCTTTTATTGCTTGCTGTAAGGCATTAACTTGGTTTGAGTCAAGTATGAAGGGCTTTCCGACCTCTAGAGATTGTTGGGCGATCGCCACTATTAACCCCGAAATACTGGGTTCTTTGCCCCAAGTGATATTGAGGCGGCGAGCGATCGCTTCTAGTTGTTCCTTAGTTCCTGGCGGAATTGACAGTGTAATCGTTTCTTTTTTTCTCGGCATTGCTCAATTGTAATTACACTATTGACATGAATGGTATTTAAAGTTATTTTATATGTATACCAAGTTAATCAATAATTTCAATACCAAAAAACACAATGTTACTCGTATTTCTCACCTATCGGGGGTAGTTAGTACTACTCCCATTTCCTGAAAAAGCAGCTAGTGAGGTCAACGACCATGACCAATGATTATTTGCTGTCCAGAATTTCCCTTGACTCCAATATTTGTTTCAGTAAACCTTGTATTAGAGGTCATCGTATAAACCATGAACGAACAAACATTACTAGAAAGAATCACATTTAACCCCCAAATCTTTGGCGGTAAACCGATCATTCGAGGTCGTCGTCTAGCTGTTGAACATATTTTAGGAATGTTAGCAGTAGGAGATACTATTGAAACTTTGCTAGAAGCTTATCCCTGGTTAGAACGGGAAGATGTACAAGCCTGTTTAGTCTATGCACGAAGGTTAGTTGGTCATGAACGAGTTGAACCTTTATTCATAGAGTCCCCAAGGTGAAAATACTACTAGTGACCACTTGGTGAGACTAAGTCTGTCATTCTTTTTGCATAAAAGTTCCGATAAACCAAGCATTTACATAAGAATTTCAAGGATATGTCTGAAAATTACAGTATTAGCCTCAAACCTGTTTATTCTAAAACCGTCCCTACACCTGCTGGCGTGAAATTACCTAATGGTTGGTCACTATCTTGGCATCAAGTAGAAACTCTAAAGGCATTACGCGATCCAAGTATTGATGTAATTTTCAACACTGCAATGACTGGAGATGGTAAAAGCTTGGCTGCTTATTTACAGGCTATGACAAGTCGCACATCTACTTTAGCAATGTATCCAACAAACGAGTTAGCAAGAGATCAAGAAAAACAGGTTCAAGGATACAAAGATATTTTTAAACCTCAGAAAGATCCTCAAATTAATCGCTTAACTGCGGCTATTTTGGAGAAATATATAGCGACTGGTAAGCTGTCTTCCAAACGAGATGGGATAGAAGATTTTTCTACTAACTATGAAATTCTGCTAACGAACCCTGATATTTTCCATTACATCCATAATTTTTACTACTTGAGAGGAAAAATAGATAACCCTGACAGGTTATTTAGACGCATAGATGAAAACTACAAATTATTTATCTATGATGAATTTCATATTTTTTCATCTCCGCAAATAGCCAGCGTTATCAATACTATACTTTTAATTAAACACACTGGCAATGCTAATAAAAAATTTCTCTTCCTTTCTGCTACACCTAACGAACTATTAAAGACTTTTCTAGAAAAGGCTCAACTTAGATATAAAGAAATTGCTCCAGATGCTGTTGGAGCATACAAATTTTCATCAGATAATTCAAACAATGGGTGGCGGCAGATTAGTCAACCTATTAACTTATGCTTTCCTCAAGGAATAGAGCCTAATCTTAGTTCTAGCTACAAATGGATAGAAGAAAATGCTGAAACGGTGATTTTAAGGTTTTTCCAAGATAATCCTAACAGCAAAGGTGCAATTATTCTCAATTCCATTGCAGCAGTTAAAAAGTTAATACCTAAGTTGAAGGCTATCTTTGAACCACGATGGAAGGTTAGAGAAAATACTGGGTTAACAGGAGAAACCGAAAAATCTCAATCAGTTGCCCAAGCAGATTTACTTTTGGGTACGTCTACAATTGATGTTGGTGTAGACTTTCGGATTAATTTCTTAGTTTTTGAAGCTGCGGATGCAGGAAACTTTATTCAACGATTTGGTAGGCTTGGCAGACATGAAGGTTTTGAAACTTATCAAGCTTACGCTTTGATACCTAACTTTCTTGTTGGAAGGCTATTTGCAGATAAATCCCATCCTTTACAAGATGGTGAAACTTACGATCGCATTAGTTTTAAAAATGCCATTGATAAATTTTGGACATTTAAAAATCAGCTTGAGCGATATCCTCAGCGATGGGGTGGAATACAGTCAGCTTATATCTATTCAAAGCTGCAAGGAAACCATCATATCAAAGAGAAATATCCAGATGTAGCTAAGAAATTTGGTGCTAGTATTCAAAATGCTTTGGGAATTAGTATTAAACAGATGAATGCACAGTTTTATCGCTGTCAGAGTGAAGGGAAAACAAAAATTATTGATGAGGTTAGGAGTTTTCGGGGAAGTAGCCAGTTAGATTGTGCAATTTATGACTTAACAAATCCAGACGAGCCAGAAGCAGAAAGATTTAAAATGTATAATCTTCCTGGGATTTTCAATAACTTTATTTTCGAGTTATGGGATAAAAATAGCTTTATGGAAAAAGCCGAGAAAGCTGGAGTAATCACTACTCGTTTTGATAAAGCTTTGTGTTATTTAAAGTTCAAAGGCTATCGGGATGTGCGGGAAGATTGGCACTTCTATTATCCAGGAAATCTGAGAGAATTAGCTAAATCTGGTAAGGTGCAAGTTCTACCAGATAAACAACACGAACTACAAGGTTTAGAGATTTCCCAACGACACGGCTACGGTATCAACCAAATTAGTGATGCTGTGAGTAGACGTAAACTAGTGTGCTTCATTTCAGACCGCGATCGCAACTTTTTACGCGCCACTCTCGGATTACCTATGCACTTTCAAGCTTACCCCCTCACTAATGAGCCAGAGGATAGAAGTCCTCGCTACACCATTACTTTTGGACAAGATGCGCTGTTATTGGAAACCTTAACTTGGCATTGGAAGCCAAAAGACGATGAAGGATGGATATGTTAGAAAGTGCTGTAACCGCTTACAGCTGCCAATATAAGGTAAAGGAGAACGAAAGCTGAATTGGCTTAAAAGCTTGAGGAGAAAGAATTTTGCTCGAAATCAGAAAGCAACAGTGTTTCAATCCCTAATAGGGGTTATTTTAGGCATTTATACCTATGCAGTACTGCACTGCGTTTCTTTCTCCTTGTATATAGATTACACGATGTTGTTTCCATTGAGGCAAATCACATAGCAACAGTAATACCTTAATCTATAAGCTACAGTAACAGCTTTACTTTCACCAAAGAAGATGCCAAGATGATGAGAATAAACCTCATCAGGTATTTTTATGCATATTCATTTCAACGATGATGATTTCTCTAAGATGCCAGAAAGCTTACGCCACTCGCTTTTAGACTGGCTCAAGACTAAAAATTCGCGGTTTGATGCCGGTATAACCAAGGGAGGAATAGCGGTTAGAGTCAAACTAAAGCGCAAAAAGGTCAATATAAGAGGTCGTAACTATATCAATAGTCTTAAAGTCTCTGCAAATGGTTGGAAGTGTGAACGATGGAACTTAAGCGGATGGGGTGTTACGCGACAAAGGTAAATGACTTGACTAATAAGTTTGTTTAGATGTATTACGCGAAATCTGGAGAAGTACCAATGACTAAAGATAATCTGCTTTCTCGAATTTCTATTGATCCGAATATTTGTTTTGGTAAACCGTGCATTCGCGGACACCGTATTTGGGTTTCTTTAATTCTCGACCTTTTAGCCGCAGGAGAAACAATAGAGACTGTTCTAGAAGAATATCCTGGTTTGGAAAAAAAAGACATTCTGGCGTGTATCGCCTATGGTGCTGAAATGGCAAGGGATTGTTTTGTTGAGATTCCTATAGGAACTCACAAGGAAACAAAAAAGTGAATATCAAACTAGATGAAAATCTTGGTAGCCTGCGGGTGGCTACATGGTTGCGTTTAGCAGGACATGATGTTGCAACAGTCAAAGAACAAGGTCTTACTTCTATTCCAGATGAAGAATTAATTGTTATTTGTCACCGTGAAGGCAGGATATTAGTTACTTCAGATAGAGGATTTGGTAATCGTCTCAAATATAATCCCTCAGATTATTCAGGAATAGTAGTACTACGTTTACCCGGTCGTTCTAAATTTGCTGATTGGCGTGAAGCTATTGAAACATTAATTGCTGGGTTAGAAACCGCAGATGTGACAGGTAAATTATGGATTATTCAACAAGGAAAAATACTCGAATCTCAAGCTATTGAAAGCGAGGAAGCAAATTAATGAACGAATTTGATGATGATTTACCGGAAGAAGTACCAGATTTTGATTCAGGAAAGGATGAAGATGATGAATCGCCTGTCAAACGCGAACTTCTCACAATTCGGTTATTTAAAGAAGCTGTAAAAAAGGCAAAAGGAAATGAAGGCGATCGCATCCTAGAAAAATTTGCAGATTATGTCTTACCTAACTTAATTCAACAACTAGCAGGAGCAACCGCTAAAGGTGGTAAATTTACTGAAGACAGAAGAGCCGAAGGTAAAAATGTTGAGCGCAGTAAGCATGACCAATCTCTCATTGCACATCTTTTAAATGGGTTATTTCCTACCTATCGAATTCTGAAGAAACTACAGGAAGATATGCTAGGAACTAATGTGATTAAAAGATTTTGTGAAGACCTGCAAGCTAATGTGTTTATTACATCCTATTTACTTCATGATTATGATAAATTTCCAGATTATACAACTTGGTTAATTGCTAACGATCAAGAGGGTAAATTTAAAAATCGCAACTGGAGACAAAATCCATCCAAAAAATCAGATGCTCCCAATCTCGGACGTAGGTATGTTGCCCAAAAAATTCTGGATTTTGGTTTAAATAATCTACTTGGAGAACAATGGGAGGATTACATTGATGACATTATCTGGATTAGTAATAATGCTGGAGATAAGTATGATGCTGATCTGGGTCTTAAAAGTCGTGGGTTATCTCCTCTAGATGATGAAAGACTGGATGATAGAGTTAGGGGTATCCTTGTTAATCTTGTCAAACTATCTGATCGTTTCGCTTCAGTTGTCAAACACCCAAGAGATGCTGAGGATGGTAGCATACCTAAAATACTACAACATCTCAGTAATCATCAATTAAAACTCACCTATCACTCACTTTCAGAAAATCGCGGTGTTCTCACAAATATTTTTAATAACGCTTTAATTACAGCACATCCTGAACAGTTTTATACACCATTACTCTATTTACCTGATGGTGTTGTCTATTTAGCTACTGTTGATCCTCCTCCAATTACAACTGATGAAATTCCTGAACAAGTTATTGCCAAAATAAAGTACTTATGTGCAGAGAAACTAAAGGAAAGACAGACAGGTTTTAATCGTGATGGCAAGGGTTTTAAATTTGCAGATTATTACTGGTTATTTTTTGATGTAGTTGAATTAATGGAAGTTAGCATTAATGCTGCTTCTCGACTACTTCCAGACTCCAAACCTGCTTCTGCTGGTAAGCGAGGCGAAAGTTTGCTGAATTATCAAGCGCAAGCCGAACTAGCAGCACACTTAAATTTGCAATTTCCTAATGAAGTTCGCATTGATCGTTTGGCAGAATTTGGCGATATTCTATGTAGAGGAATTTGGGATAGTTGGTGCGAAAAAGTTAACGATTGGCAGAAACAACTACCAAAAAATCAGAGAAAAAGTATTCCTGATTTAGATTTGACACAAAAGCTAGCTGAATATTTGGAATTATCAGCAGAAATTCCAGCTATCAGAGAAATTCAATCTTTGAAAAAGACAGGTGGCGTACCTCTTGATTGGTATTATTTAGCAGCGCAATACTTTCGTAATCATTCAGGTTTAGACTTTGCTCAAATTTTGGAAGTTATGAAAGGAATGGTGAATCATGTTGCTACTTTAATTAGACCAATTTTAGCAGAGTTTCAGGATATGCCTGATGGCTGGGATGACTTAAAAACTTATGTCAGCCAAGTTATTTCTTTACCAACAGGCGCAGTTATAGAACCAAAACCGGACTCATTTTTAATTGAACTGAAACGCTATAATGCCGCCAAAATAACGGGTAGAGGACGAGAAAATGTTTGTGCAATTTCTAGTTCTTCATATACTGTGACTGAACAAATGGAATCAGCGACTTTATTCGCTCCTCAAGTCTACAGTAACCGTCAGATTTTATTTAATGCTCAAGCTGCTAAACGGCAAATTTGCTCAATTTGGTCAATTGAAATTATGTTGAGACAAATTTTGATGAACCAAACAAATGCTGTAGGTGCAGATTTTGAAGGACGAAAATATCGCTACCTCTACCTTTACCCAACTTACTTTTTCACCCCAGAAACAAATAAGTTTTTGCAACTAGCTTACAATCAATTTTCTCGAACTCGGTTTGATGCGGAAATGCGTAAGCACTTTATCACAGAAAATCAAGTTGCAAACTTGGAAATTCAAGATTACCTAAAAGTAGATTCTCTACTAATTAAAGAAAATCTTAAACCTGAAGACGATCGCACTTTCAAAATTAGCTTTCCAGAACATGAAACACTGACATTTTTCTTTTTAGGTTTACCGCCTGGAAGAGAAGCTACAGATACAGAATCTTGGGTAACACCAGCTTGGCTAGCATTAGCGTTACCGCTTATTCTCGATGTGAAAGTCGTCGCATCAGAGTCACCTGTACCACCTTTTATTAGTGGTGCTGATTTTGAACAAACAGTTTTAATTGATGGAGAGCATCAAGCAATTCGTTCTTTGATTCAAAAGGATAACTATCGTTTAGATAGCATTCTACCTCGGAGTTCAGAAAAACGTAAATTTTCCCCCCTCAATGCTCTGACTGCTGCTTACTCCATTCACTTAGAAGTTAACCGCAAAAAAGAAGGCGATCCAGATTGGGGAAAATTAGCAGATTTAGCACGGGATTTAGAAACCAGTCCTCTTTACGTCTTTCATTACCTTAATAAATGGTTGCGAAAGCAAGACAGAATTGATTCTGTACCTCTAGCGAAAGTTCGCCTATACTTGGATTTTTATCACTATTTTGAACCAGAAGGAAAAGCTGTGAATCAACTGCGTAAGTTAACAGAACTCTACCGTCGTTTTTATCGTTCTAAAAGTCAATATGCCAAAGCTAATGCAATTCTCAAACCAATTGATGAGGCTGCTGATGTAATTTTGAAAATTGATAAATCTATGGCTAGTGACACTGAATCATTAATAGATGTGGTCGCTGCTCGTTTAGCCAAGCTGATGAATAATGTGCGACGGAAAGCAGCTGAAGGAAAACCAACATTAACTTTAGTTGATGGTAAATGGAAACCTGCTTTAACTTCCGAAGAAGAACGTCAAGCAGTCTATGAGTTTTCTAAGTATTTTGTGAAAGATATTTTTGAGGAAAGTTTTAAAAGCGATCGCGCACGTTTAGCAGGTACTCAACTCAATTTAATTAGAGATACCTGTGAATACCTTTATCGCCTAGCCGATGATGAAGAACGTAAAGCACGTCCAAAAGATGAACCTGATGATATTCCTGAATTAGAACTCGAAGCATCAATCTAATTTATTCTTTTTTTTTCAACTAACTAAATCGGAGCAATCAAATCATGAAATTGTTGAAAACACTCGATTCTAAATTTTTCCATGAAGCAATTCCTGCTAAACCAATGGGGAAATATGTTCATTTTATCACTATTCGGGTTACAGAATCTTATCCTTTATTCCAGACAGATGGTGAACTCAATAAAGCAAGAGTACGTGCTGGAATTGAAAACAAAGAACCTATTAGTCGCTTGGCAATGTTTAAGCGCAAGCAGTCTACACCAGAACGTTTAACAGGTAGAGAGTTACTACGTAAATACAATATCGGTGATGCTGAAAAATGTGATTATAATTTCGATTTCAGCAAAACTACTCCTGATTGTATTCTCTACGGTTTTGCTATTGGTGATTCCGGTTCTGAAAAGTCGAAAGTAGTTGTAGATACAGCTTATTCCATCACACCATTTGATGATTCTCACCTTAACTTTACCCTTAATGCACCTTGGGAAAATGGGACGATGAGCCGTCAAGGGGAAGTAACCAGCCGTATTAATAGTCAAGATCATATCTTACCTCAAGTCTTTTTCCCCAGTATTGTCACGCTGAAAGATGCCACTGAAGCTGGATTTCTCTACGTTTTCAATAATATTCTCAGAACACGTCATTATGGAGCGCAAACTACGCGCACTGGTAGAGTGCGTAATGAGTTAGTTGGAATCATTTTCGCTGATGGTGAGATTGTTAGTAATCTTCTCTGGACTCAAAAGATATATGACGTAATGAGTAATGCAACTCCAAAGCAAATTAATCCTCCTGATCCGCTCAATGAAGACGAGGTTTTAGAGGCGGCTACACAAGCAATTACCGCTCTAATGTCTCAAGAGTGCATTTCTCATACTGATTTTATTGGTACATCCTTCACACAACTTTTGAGTGAAGTGAAGTCTATCACCAGTGATGAAACTCGATTGCAAGAAATGTTGAGTCAAGCAAATGCTGAATCATCTGTTTATGCTCAAACATGGGTTCTTAAATCAGGTAAGAAAGACGCTAAGAAAGATACCAAGAATAATAAGAAAGCTACTGCTGTAACGGAGTAAGTAAGATGGTGTTAATTTATCGCTGTCAAATAGAGCTACATGACAGCCTCTATTTTGCTACTCGTGAAATCGGGCGATTGTATGAAACAGAGGCAATAATTCACAATTATGCTCTCTGTTATGCACTGGGTTTAGTTGATAGCCAAATCTACTCTACTACCGTTGCTGAAGAACATTCCTATAGCTACTTTTGTCCAGAACAAGTGCCAAAATATGAGGAGCATTTAACGCCATTGAATCAACAAGAAATTTACGTAACTCCGGCGCGATCGCTCACTCATTCTTCCATCTTAAATACCTGGAAGTATGCTAATAATAACTACCACGTTGAAATGGAGAAAACACAGAAAAATATTCCTAGTTTTGGTAGAGCAAAGGAAATAGCAGCAGAAAGTAAATTTGAGTTTTTTGTCATTTCCCAAAAAGAACTCAAACTATCAAAGTGGATTCGCTTGGGTAAATGGATGAGTAAAGCTGAAGTAACGGTTGAACAATTACCTAAACATAAAATTACTGAAGGTATATTCACTTGTACACATCCATTAAATCCATTAGATGTGATGTTCACTAATCAAGTGATTAGCTATGATGTTGTGAATATGCCTCCAGTTAGCTTAATTCAGAATGTCCAAATGCGAGGGCAATGCTATCAATTTGATGGCATTCAAAACTTAAAAATTCCAGTTCGGATGGAATATCGTTTTCGGAGTTAATTAATTCCTGAAACCCCAACTAAGCTTTTTCTTTTTCCCAAAGCGATGATAGTGAAAAACAATATGAGTTTTTAGCAGGATTATCAGGAATCTTAACAATGGCAATGAAGTTTAAACAGCTACGTCTCCCAGATGATGAAGTTTTGATTGCATGATAAGTAATTAAATTCTTGTACCAATACTCCAACAATACTTAGTCTACACCAAGTAAATAAAGTATGCCTCACAGCCTCGTCCTTAACTTGATTCCTCAATCCCCCATCTATCCAGAATTTTTAACTGGTAGACATCTGCACGCACTATTTCTGACTCTTGTCAGTTTTGTCGATAAATCTTTGGGAGACTATCTGCACTCCTCCAACGCAGATAAAGCCTTTACTCTCTCTCCTCTACAAATACAACGACAACACAAACAACATCATCACTCTTTGCAATTTAGCCATCAAAAACTTATCCCGGCTGATACTCCCATCTGGTGGCGTATTTCCTTACTCGATGGCACTTTATTTCAAAAATTAGCTCCATTGTGGCTAAATTTAAACCCTAATCATCCTTGGCATTTAGGTTCGGCAGATTTGTATATCACTAGCATTCAAGGCACACCACAATCAACCCAACCTTGGGCTAATGCTTGCACCTATGAGCAGTTGTATAAGCAAGCTAGTGATAGCGATCGCACCCTCAATTTCAACTTTGCTACACCTGTATCATTCCGTCAAGGTGGATATGATACTGTTCTCCCTATCAAAGAATGTGTTTTCAATAGCCTCCTTAGTCGTTGGAACAAATATAGTGGGATAGAAATTTCTAGTATTCCCATTGAATCAATTTATCCAAGTGCTTTTGACATTAACACTGAAGTTGTCAGCAATTATGAAAGTAAGTTCATAGGTTGTGTTGGTGGAATAAGCTATCGAATTTTGGGTGATATTGAATCAACAAGTATCAAGCAAATTAATGCTTTAGCTGACTTTGCATTATATGCAGGATTGGGGCGTAAAACAACAATGGGTATGGGAATAGTACGCCGTGTGTAAATATGTCATTGACATTTAAATTGAAACCTATGAATGAGAATGATTATATTCCGATTGCTGCTTTAAATCAGTATAGCTATTGTTCACATCGCTGCTGGCGAATGTTTTGTGCAGGAGAATTTACTGATAATCAATACACAATTGAAGGTACAAGTTTACATGAGCGAGTTCATACAGTTGGTGAAGGACAACGTGAAGATACTTGGCAAATACGAGCAATTTGGCTAAAGTCTGAAAAATATAAGCTCATAGGCAAATCAGACTTAATTGAATCAGAAAACGGTGAATTTTATCCAATAGAGTACAAACGAGGACGTAAGGGCGAGTGGGATAACGATGAATTACAAGTTTGCGCTCAAGCCTTATGTTTAGA
Source organism: Nostoc sp. NOS(2021) (assembly GCF_017115025.1). Classification (GTDB taxonomy): domain Bacteria; phylum Cyanobacteriota; class Cyanobacteriia; order Cyanobacteriales; family Nostocaceae; genus Nostoc. Next base: position 23,786 of record NZ_JABXKM010000325.1, read on the forward strand.
AGAAATGACAGGTAAATCCATCAGTAATGGTTACATCTACTATGCACACTCTCACCAACGCCAACTAGTCGAGATTTCAGAACAATTGCGTCAAAGTGCGATCGCTACTATTGAAGCTGTGCAAATACTGTTATTTACAGGTGCAATGCCCAAAGCTATCAAAACCAAACGGTGTGATGGATGTAGTTTATATTCCCACTGTCTACCGCAAGCTGTAGAAAAAGTAGGACGCTATCAAGAAGGTAGCTAATTAGAAGTTTTTGATAACTAAGAATTGATTTGGGATGTAATTATGGGTACAGTATACGTCACTCAAGAAGATGCTTTTATCGGTAAAGTCGATGAACGACTCCACGTCAAATTTGATAAAAAGACGATTTTAGATGTCCCGTTAATAAAGGTGGATGGTGTTGTAGTTTTAGGACGTGCAACTGTTTCACCAGCCGCCATATTTGAACTACTAGAGCGGCATATACCTGTTACATTTCTCACACAAACTGGTCGTTATTTGGGAAGGATAGAACCAGAAGTCAGCAAAAATATCTTTGTGCGTAAGGCTCAATGGCAAGCAATAGGTGAGTCAACCCAAGCAATTCATGTAGTACAAGGGTTTGTCCGTGGGAAGCTGAAAAACTACCGTAATTTCCTCATCCGTCGCCAACGTGAAAGCCCAGGCTTGGATTTATCTGGGAATGTAACACGTTTAGAGCAAGCGATCGCACCAATCGAGACTACTAAAAATATTAATTCACTACGTGGGTTAGAAGGTGCCGGGAGTGCTGCTTATTTCGGTTGCTTTGACCAATTAATTCGGACTACAGAGTTTAGTTTTAATAAACGTGTCCGTCGTCCTCCAACTGATCCTGTTAATTCTTTACTCAGCTTTGGCTATTCATTATTGCGCCATGACATTCAAGGTGCAGTCAACATTGCTGGATTTGATCCATATTTAGGATACCTACATTGCGAACGCTATGGTAGACCGTCATTAGCATTAGACTTAATGGAAGAATTTCGCCCCTTAATAGTAGATGCAGTAGTATTATCTACATTGAATAAGCAATTGTTGGCAAAAGCAGATTTTCTCACAGAACCGTTGAGTGGCGCAGTTTCTTTAACCCCAGAAGGGCGAAAAAGATTTTTGCAACAATACGCGCAAAAGAAACAATCCGAGTTTAAACATCCTGTATTAGGACGCAAATGTAGTTACCAAGAAGCATTTGAACTACAGGCTCGATTATTAGCAAAATATTTGATGGGTGAAACCGAAAAATATCCACCATTGGTTTTGAAATAGAAACTGGAGAATAAAAGTAGCGATGAATGTGATTGTGTCGTATGATATTTCCGAAGATAAACGCCGCACTAAAATTCACAAAGTTCTCAAGTCCTATGGACAGTGGGTACAGTATAGTGTATTTGAATGCTACCTGACCGATACTCAGTACGCCAAATTGCGATCGCGCTTGAACAAGTTAATCAAGCCTGAAAGCGATAGTATCCTGTTTTACTTCCTATGTGCCTGCTGTGTGAGTAAAGTTGAACGTATTGGTGGGGAAAAAATTCGTGATGACACTATTTTTTTTGCTGAATGCGCGGATGGGTAGATGTTTAAAACGAGATTGGTGAAAGGGTGCTTCAAATCCCACTGGTGCAAGAGTTTTGGGGGAAATAGTGACTAAAGTACCCGCGCACCTTACACAGACTAGGTTTTAGTTATTTTCCTAAAAATTAATATCAATTCTCCATGCTATGATTAGCTCATTCGCGCTACAGAACCTTGAAAACCCAATACAGACTATATTTTAGGCAGTTGAAATTTCATTAACTCCCTATTAGGGATTGAAACGTATATCTTGTCTCGTAATCTTCCTCTGCACTAAGTTGAAATTTCATTAACTCCCTATTAGGGATTGAAACGGATAAAAGGTGCGCCCCAGTATAACAACGATTATGTTGAAATTTCATTAACTCCCTATTAGGGATTGAAACCATATACCTGATATAGAATACAATCAATTTAGTGGTTGAAATTTCATTAACTCCCTATTAGGGATTGAAACTAATTATTAGCCTGATGTATAAAACCCACATTTCGCACTTCATAATGTAGCATTAAATGTTACGCAATGGCTCTCTGGCACTAATAAATGAATAGTTACCTACTTGAGCGAATGGCAAATCTTGGCGTAAACGCTGATTGTCTGCTGTGACAATACCCTGAAAGCGAAAGTGTTGGAGCGATCGCTGTGGTAAATTTTTAAGAGTCCTGTCTGTTCGCCCTATCTCCTCAATATCGACACTATGAAAATCGACCGATTGCAGGAACTCAAACAAAAGCTGACCCATGAAGCAGACTTGTCCCATATCTGGTCATTTTATATGGATCATTTTGCGGATCAGCCGGAATTTACTGACCTGGGTGAGCCTCTTTATAATGAATACCTAGATGCTATCCTCCACAAAACTTGTCAGCAGATGTTTGGCAGGGCAATCAAGATTACTGGCTTTTTCCTGATCTACATTCCAAACTATCGTTTATTTCATGGACCTTTCCAAGTTGAAGGACGTATTGGGGGTATGATTTATTTCGAGGATATAAAAACTGGGTTACTTGCAGTGTCGGCGGATTATCCCGCTACCGATGCGGTTAAGTATTCACGTTTTTCTGAAATAATTCAACTGTCGGCTCCTAATGGCAACGATGTCTACGACGGGCTACGCCTACGCAATTGAGAGAAACATAACCTATATGTGTTTTCAAGAAGTGCGATCGCGCCTGTCATTTGTCATTCCGGTAAACCCTCTACCCGCATTAAATCTAATCCTTGTTCAAATATTTGATCAATGGGTAACATTTGACCATCAACAGTCATAAATTTATGGTCTTTTGTTGCCCGAATCAAGGAACCATCTTCCAAACAATATTCAAACACCTCTTGTTGTCCGCGATCGTGCCACTGTGCTACAGGTTGCGTGTAAATATTTCCATTATTATCAACGCTATATATAGTACATTCAATGCGTTTTTCGACAATTTCCCCAATCGGGATAAATCCATATTCTACTGTCAATATTTCCGTGTCATAACTTAAACAATATTCAGCAAACTTTAACATTTGCTCAAATAATTCATCCGCAATTTTTTTCTGAACGCCATTTTTCGCTGCGCCATCCACGAATTTTTCTCGCTGCTTTTGCATCTCCGAAACTTTCTTTTTACCCATCGCCCGGCGCAGCAAGTCAGCTTGTCCTAAGGTATATCCAGCCATATCCTGAGCAATTTTCATGATTTGCTCTTGATAGACCATAATTCCATAGGTTTCGTCTAATATTGGTTCCAGAATGGTGTGTTGATAATCAATCTTTTCTCGACCATGTTTGCGGTTAATAAATTTAGGAATCAGCCCCGCATCTAATGGCCCCGGTCGATAAAGTGCTAAAATCGAAGAAATATCTTCTATATTAGAAGGCTTCAAATCTCGCACGATCTGACGCATCCCAGAAGATTCTAATTGAAATATCCCTTCTAATTCCCCTGCTTCTAATAGTTCATAGGTTTTTTGGACATCTTTTGGTAGAGTACTATGTTCACCTTTAGCTAATATCTTCTGGGCTTTTCTTTCCTGGCGGGGAATTTCATCAGGATCAACCCGATATCCTCTCGTTTCGTGAATTAAATCAACGGTCTTTTGAATTAGTGTCAGGTTCCGTAAACCCAGAAAATCCATTTTCAACAAACCCATTGATTCCAGGTCTTCCATGAAATACTGGGTAATTACAGAACCGTCATTATTCTTCTGTAGCGGCACAATTTCATCAAGTGGATCGGCAGAAATTACCACACCCGCTGCATGAACACCAAAGGTTTTGTTAGTTCCTTCAATTCGCATCGCCATATCAAGCCAATGGCGAACATGCGGTTCTTTATCATATTTTTCTTTAAACTCTGGTTCTGGGGTTTCATTAGAAATCATCACCTTGAGTTTCGTTGGTTTCCCCCGCACCACAGGAATTAATTTCGCCATTTTGTCAGCTTCCCCATAGGGAATATTTAATACTCTGGCGACATCTTTTAAAACTGCTTTAGAAGTTAGGCGGTTAAAAGTAATAATTTGAGCAACTCTATCTGCACCGTATTTCTCTGTTACATAATCAATAACTTTATCCCGTTGTTCAATACAGAAATCTGTATCAATATCAGGCATAGATTTACGTTCTGGGTTCAAGAAACGCTCAAATAGTAACCCATGATGTACAGGGTCAATATTAGTAATTCGCATTGCATAAGCAACTAATGAACCAGCTGCCGAACCCCGACCTGGCCCCACAGGAATGTTATTATCTCTAGCAAATTTGATGTAGTCCCATACAACTAAAAAGTATTTGGAAAAACCCATCTGCTGAATCATTTTTAGTTCGTATTCCAATCTTTCTTTATAGACAGAATCGACTTCCTGGCGAGATTTGCGATTTAATCTTTCTAAAAGTCCACTCCATGCAACATCTTCGGCGTAAGTGTCAGCAGTATGACCGGAGGGAATGGGGGGTGTAGGAATCTGAGGCTCACCCATAATATGGTAAGGCTCGACTTTATCAGCGACTTCTTCAGTAGTGGCGATCGCTTCAATAATCACATCATCCGGTAAATGGTCACGAAATAGCTGCTGCATCTCCTCACCAGATTTGAGATACTCTGTGCCGCTATAACGCATCCGCTTATCTTCAGCAATTAATTTACCAGTTTGAATACAGAGCAAAGCGTCATGGGCTTCAACGTCAAAACAAGAAATAAAATGCGAATCATTAGTAGCAATAAGTTTAATGCCTAGCTCTCTAGCAATTTTGACTATTTCAACATTCACAATCCGGTCTTCTTGAGAGCCGTGGTCTTGAATTTCTAGATAATAATCATCACCAAATACATCTTTATACCATTGGGCAACTTTCCGGGCTGCGTCTGGTCTATTACTGAGAATTGCTTGGGGGACTTCTCCACCCAGGCAAGCGCTGGTGACAATCAAGCCTTCGTGATATTCTTTTAGTAAATCTTTATTAATACAAGGACGAGAAAAAATTCCTTTGCCTTGAACACCTTTAAGGTGAGAAATTGTGGTTAATTTGACTAAATTTTTGTAACCTTTAGTATTTTTAGCTAAAACGACTTGATGATATTTGGGGCGGCGTTCTTGTTTCTCGATATCACCGTTTAAAATATACATTTCATTGCCGATAATCGGCTTAATATTTTGACTACGGCAGATTTTGATCAGTTCAACGGCTCCATACATGACACCATGATCGGTAAGGGCGATCGCTTTCATTCCCAGTGCGATCGCTCGATCCACCAACTCTGGTAGCTGACTTGCCCCATCGAGCAAACTGTAGTCACTGTGAATATGCAAAGGTACAAAGGACATAAGCAATTCAAAATTCAAAATTCAAAATTAATAAATACAACTACCGCAAGCATTAGAGCTACTGATAGTATACAGTTTCAATGCTAATCAGCTGATCTCTAGAGGTCTACCCAGTCGCATACCCTTTTGAGCATGATTTTGCAAAGCAACGGGATCTTAGATTAACTTGTTTGCGAAATTTTCACTTCCGAAAGTGAAGTTTTAATAGTTACAGCAGTTAACCAGTATCTAGCCAATGAGTCAAACAGAGAGTACCACTTCGTCTGCAACCAAAGCTAGCCCTTGGTGGCAGCGTATCCCTCTCACATTACAAATTCTCATCGCCCTAGTCGCCGCAATCAGCGTCGGAATTGCCCTTGGTGCAGGGAATCCCAATCCCAGCAACGCAGTCTTAATCAACAATTTAGCAATTCCGGCTGAATTGGTGCTAAAGGCTCTCCGCGCCTTGGCTACACCCCTGATTTTTGCCGCAGTGCTGCATACCTTGATGACTACTAACATCCCTGGTACAGCCGGACGGCGGCTAGCAGTGCTACTTTTAACTAACACTACCGTAGCTATCTTGGTGGGACTTTTAGTAGCGAATGTGCTACATCCGGGGACTTGGGGCAATGTAACCACCTCAACAAGTACGACAATACCTACTCAGAGTATTGACCCTTGGGGAATACTCAAAGATGCTGTACCAGAAGCCGTCCTCAAGCCATTGGTTGATAATAATGTCATCCAACTAATTGTTATTGCTCTAAGTTTTGGCATCGTCCTGCGGGGATTAAAATCTGAACAAATCGCCCAAGGCAAGAACGGATACCAGCCAATTGAGGATGTCATCGGGATTTTATTTGAAGCGGTAGCCCGCATCCTCAACTGGGTAATTGCCTTAGTGCCGTTCGCAGTCTTTGGAATTGTATCTAAAACTATTGCTATACAAGGCTTTGCACCGTTTAAATCTTTGGGTGCATTTATACTAGCGGTGTTGTTAGCATTGGTATTGCAAGCGTGCTACTACCTCACCAGAGTAAAATTTGGTTCTTGGGTACATCCCTTAAAGTTCTTATCTGGCGGTTCTGATGCTTTTTTGACAGCTTTCTCAACTTCTTCCTCTGCGGCGGCAATGCCCGTAACCTTTGAGGTTTTGCAAACAAAAGTCGGTTTAAGGGAATCTTCTGCTGCTTTGGGAGCATTAGTCGGGGCAAATTTCAATAATGATGGCACTGCCCTTTATGAAGCAATGTCTGCGTTGTATATTTCTCAACTGATTGGGCAACATCTGAGTCTGACACAGCAGTTAATTGTCATCCTTACCTCGATTTTTGCATCTGTAGGTGCGGCAAATATTCCTAATGCTGGACTGGTAACAATGACACTGGTGTTCACTTCTGTAGGCTTACCTACCCAGTACATCGCTTTGCTAGTTACTGTAGACTGGTTTCTGGATCGCTGCCGCACCGCGATTAATGTCATGGGAGATATGACTGTCAGTGCTTTACTTGACGGCAAAAAGCCACGTTCTGTAAACGAGGCTTAGTTTGTCAGCTTTTAGTTGAGTGCAGCAGCTTTTCAGATATCTAATGCTGTTGAGGCCCTTTGGCGTCACATTCTTTACTCCAGCAGCGTTCTAGAAGTTGAAGACGCCAGATCAATGCAAAGCGTTGGGGATTCAATACTAATTTAGCATCGCGACTAAATAAAGGCTGGTTCAGATACTGCCAAAGGGGAAATTTAATTTTGGTGTGTTTTGGAGTCATAAGAACAACAAAATATTATAACAGTTTAGTGGCAAGAGTTAACATTTTGTTTAGTAACTGCCTGATACTCTTTTTCTAGTTAAAGGCTACACTGCGTTTTTGCAATTGTCTTGGTGGCAATTGCGGAATTTCAGTAAGTGAATTCATGTTCTTTCCGCTTTAATACTGAAATAGCACGCACCATTTTTCTGATTTCACATCCCGTGAAAAGTCATACTATTTCACGAAATTCCTACAGATACGTTGGTAAGGGCGTACAGATGTACGCCCTACAGCCGATTCATCAGTTGCAAAGATTTTTGTCAGCGATCGCATTGCCATCCAAAATCTTAACTCGGTAGCCTGGTAGGAAATCGGATAGTGTGACGTTGATGTGTCGAATTATGACTTCCAAAAGACTTGTGATTTATGTTACCAACTGAACTGCGAATTTACAGTCAGTTTCACGAAAGTGCTGGTTCTACAGTCATTCAGGACTGACGCTGATTCCTCTTAATTTTGAATTGCTTCTCATCCCACCGTTACCACCCGTCGAATTTCGTCGCTGCGAAACCCGATCGCCATTGGACGACGTACCCCCAAAAGTGCTACCACGTCGTATAATTCCAGTACCACCCCTTCTATTCGCAGGGAATGGACAATATCGCCGCTTCTCAGGTCAATCACTAGTAATCCACAACGAGGCTCAACGTTTTTCTGGTGCAATTTCTCGTCCAAAGCCAAGCCACTGAAGGTTTTGTTATGCCTGGGTTGGGAAATTCCCACTACTGCAAAGTTGCCATAAAATACACAACCGCGCAGATATCCCGGACAGAAGGCAACTGGTTCAAACACTCCCCGCTTTAAGTCGGCAAAGCCAAACTCTCCCGTACCTGAGTTGAGCAGCCAGAGTTTTTCCTGATGCCATCGGGGGGAGTGGGGCATAGATAGCCCGCGCAACACGATTTCATTGCTTTCTACGTCAATGACACAGCCCCCATTTGCCCGATGCTCCCGCCAGCCTTCGGCTACGTCTGATTGGCTGACAGCAGTGACGTATTTGGCTTTTCCTGACTGCATTGCCAACCCATTCAGGTGACATCTATCTTCTGCCGCCAGCTTGCTGATAAAGGTTGGTTGCCACAGGGGAACGAAACTATGGGTTTCGCTGACTGTTCCCAAACAACTAAATAAAGTATTGACAAATATTAATTTTTGTGATTCGGAATCTTGATCTTCTACTTGACTCAAAGCGATATCGTGAATATCCAAATCTCCTGTCACATAACTCACTTGGGGCAAATAGAGAGCATCGTAGCCTTGGTGGCTTTGTCCGGGTTGGATAATGTTTTCAAATCGCCACAGTTGGTACAGGGAACTCATGTAGAGGCTGTTCTCATTGGCATACAACCCCATGCACCGCTCAAAGCTACGTTCAAATACAGACAATTTGCCGTTTGGTTGCAAGCCGATGAAGAATAACTTCCCCGCTTGATAGGTAGTGAAGGATAAACTGAGGTTTTGCTCATACAGCCAAGCGGTAAACTGGCGAGAAGCGTTGATTTCTAGAGATGGTTTGTCAATGGTGCTGTCACTGGGATTCACTTGGCTTAGACTCCTTAATAAATCTGGTATTTAGTCCATGAAAATTTCACCATCGGGCAGAAACAACCTTTGACTCGATGCTCCTACTGTTGGACGGAAGCTAGGCAATATGCCAGCAAGAGCCGTTTCGTCAGATGCTCTGAGCGATCGCACTCAAGACAGTTCGTAGCCAATGGTTCTTCATTTCAAAAATTTACCAGAGTATTGTCGGAGTCCCTTTAAAACAATAGATGGTTTTGTAACATAAGGGGATATTGTGTATAGTCTAAAACTTAAAAACCTCGATCATCTGTCTAAAGATAGACAACCTAGTAGATAACTAAAATTTACAAGTGTGCCATTCCAACATCTACTGTTGTTTCCTGCTGATAGACACTTGAAATTGAGAACTGTCCACCACAACGTTCGACGATTTTTTGGACAAGCTTTAAGCCCATGCCTGTGCCCTGCTGTTCGTAGATTTTGCGTTCAAACTGCATGAAAGCACCAATTTTAGATATCTGTTCTTCTGTCATGCCCCATCCGAAATCATGGACGGAGACATTTAGCATTCCTGCCACCACCTGACTACTGATCTTAATCGCTGTCCCAGTCTGGGAGAATTTGAGCGCATTACCAACTAATTCATGGAGGATAATCGCTAGATATCGCTCCGATATTGACACATCAGCCTCTTCAATTGCAAAGATGAAATCGTTGCTGCGATTAACACTTTGAGGATGAGATTGCAAAGCCGCTTCAATTGCTGCCATTGAAAAGTGAGTTGACTGAGGTTCGATGTTTTGCTGCTGGTGTGTTGATAACTCTAGTTCTAAATAGATCAAGAATTGTTTGGTTAATTTTTCTAGGCGACGGGCGGATTGATCTGCCATGCCTAAAAGTTCACGGATTTCGGCAGTATCCATGTCGTCAATATCTTCGATGAGTAGGCTGATGGTTCCGACAATGCCATTTAGTGGTGTATTGAGTTCATGGGGTAAACTAGAAACCAAGTTGCCGCGCAGTTCATTCAGTGTCCTTTCCAAGACTTTGATCGTACTTACTTGGATATTCGATAAAGTTTGGATGTTGTCGTACTGTTGCTTAATCCTGAGCATTGAATGAATGCGTGCCCCCAATTCGACAGCATTAACGGGTTTACTAATGAAGTCGTCAGCACCTGATTTTAGGCAGCGAGCCAGGTCTTCTTTGGCGGTGAGAGCCGTCACCATGATGATCGGAACTGGCTGCCATTGCGGCATAGCTTTAATTCGCTGGCAAACTTCTATCCCATCCATTTCCGGCATCATCAGGTCTAGCAAAATCACATCTGGCTGAAATAGGTTGAGAGATGCGATCGCCTCTTGACCACTGGCAGCGTAGTGCAGCAGATAATCTTGCTTACTTAAGAGGGTTTCAATCACATCAAAGTTATCGGGTTGATCGTCAATTACTAAAATAGAGGGCATATTCATTTGTTAGCCGAATGGTACTAAGAAAAGCCTAAAGGCATGTGTCGCCTCGTTCCCAGCCTCTAGGCTGGGAATGTATTCAAAAGAGGCTCTGCCTCCCGTCAAGCTACTGGAGGCGGAGCCTCCCAGAATCGGTTCCCAGCCTCCAGGCTGGGAACCAGTCAGGGCAAGGGCTATATCTTTTCTTAGTGCCATTTATTTGTTAGCCTTTGTTCCGATTAAAAGCTGTTGAATGGTGGTGGCCAGTTGCTTGAGCTTCACGGGTTTAGTTAGATACTCGTTGGCTCCTGCTTCTAAACAGCGATCGCGATCGCCTGTCATGGCTAACGCTGTCAAGGCAACGATAGGAATATCAATCAAGTTAGAATCGAGGCGAATCTGTCTCATTGCCTCTAAACCGTCCATTCCCGACATTTGGATATCCATCAAAATCAAGTCAGGCTGGTGAGTTGTGGCCAGGTCGATCGCTTCTTGACCATTTGTTGCTAACAGAATCTGATAGCCCTTGGCACGGAGGTAGCTAGAAACTGTACTGATATTGGCTTGGTTATCTTCTGCTAGCAAAATCAGGGGGGCAGGGTGCGAATCGTTGGCAGGAGGGAAATCCAGTTTGAGAATAGCAGGGGGTTGATTACCTGCCGTCAATTCCGGCGAGAAGGGAGAACCGGGAGTACAGGGTAACTCAATCGTGAAGCAACTGCCCACATCCAGTTCACTGGTTAGCCCCACCCTACCGCCGTGGAGTTCGACAATCCGCTTCACCAATGCCAGTCCCAAGCCTGTACCTGTATATTGACGGTTCAAGGCGCTATCGATTTGGACGAAGGGCTGAAATAGTTGTTTGATATTCTCTGAGGAGATGCCGATGCCTGTATCGTTCACGGCAATTCGCAGAAAGTGTTGCTCTGAGGAATCGGTAGTGTTGGGGGAAAGTTGAGCAACTTCTAGGGTAATGCGTCCCCCCTCTGAGGTGAATTTGACCGCATTGTTAAGCAGGTTAATTAACACTTGCCGAATGCGGCGTTCATCCACCAGCAGGTCAGGTAGATTCAGCTGAAGTTTGATTTCAACCTTAATCCCTTTTTGGAATGCCTGCTGTTTGATAAACGCCAGACTGGATTGACACAGATCAGCCACTGAAGTTGAGGTGAATTCCAGTTTAATCTGTCCGGCTTCAATGGTTGCCACATCCAGGATGTCGTTGATCAACTCCAGCAAATGAGAGCCGCTGCCCTCAATGGTTTGCAAGGCTTTGAGTTGTTGCTCGTTGACGATGCCAAAGACTTCCTCTTCTAGCCCTTCGGTCATGCCCAAAATGGCGTTGAGGGGGGTGCGAAGTTCGTGGCTCATGTTCGCCAGGAATTCGTCTTTGAGGCGGGTGGCGCGGGCGAGTTCTTGGTTAGAAATTGCCAGTTGTTGATTGCTCTCGGTTAGCTTTGCCTCGGCCTGCTGTCCTTTTACGAGTTCTTGCTGTAATTGCTCAAAAAGACTCGCTTGCTGAATGGCGATCGCTAACTGGTTGGCAATTTGTTGCAGAAGTTGCGCTTCCGAGTCTTTCCACACTCGTTTTTCTTGGCAGGCATGGACAACCAAAACCCCCCACAGCTTGTTATTTTCCCACGGGGCAACCCAGCGATGGGTTTCGCTGCCTCGCACCTCTTGTAAAATCGGTGCGACAATTTTGGACTGGATTTGACCAACGATGGAGTATTCCACTAGGCAATCTGTCCAAATATCATTCATCACATCGGGGACAATCCGGGGTTTGCCCTGCCAGTAGCAATCGAGGATTTCTTCAGACCACACTTCGTCATCCCAGTGGCGGTCTTTGAGGGCGGGAAACTCACCAGATAAGGCTTCTTCGACAATTTGACTTCTGCCGTCAGCAAAGACCCGGAAGACGATGACGCGATCGCTGTGCATCACGTCTTTGACTTGCTGAGTCACCGTTGCCAGGATCTCGTTGATATCTAGCGATTGGCGAATTTTTTGGATAATCGCCCCCAATGCGTGTTCTCGTCGCAGTTGCAGGGCAATTCTCCCTTCGGCTTGCTGCCGCACCAATAGTTCCGACTGGATTTGCTCGTAGAGATTCGCTTGTTGAATGGCGATCGCTAACTGGTTGGCAAGTTGTAGGGTAAAGTCAATTTCAGACTGCTGCCAGTGGCGGGTTGTCGCACATTGATGGACGCACAGCAAGCCCCATAACTTATTACCGCAGAGGAACGGCATAATCAGATTGGCACGCACCTGAAACTGAGCCAGGATGTCACTGTGGCAGATTGTCATCCCACCGTTATAAATATCATCGACAACATAAGACCTACCCAAGGCATAGAGGGATGAATAGTTTTCGCCAAAGCAGTGGTCGTGTACCCGAATCGCCACCACTGAGGAAAACCCTTCTACAGCTGATTCAGCCACAAATTCGCCGTCATCAAAGTTGGATTCGGGATAAAATTTGAAAATGGCCACCCGATCGGCCTGAATCACTGAGCGGATTTCCTGACAAGCGGTGTCGAAAATGGTCTGGAGGTCTAGGGATTGACGAATCCTCTGAGTGATTTCTCGCAGCAGTTGTTCTCGTTCGACCTGTTGGCCAATGGTTTTCTCGGCTTGTTTGCGATCGCTAATATTAAAGTTAACTCCAATCATGCTCTGAGGATTGCCCAGAGCATCTCGCACCAGCACCCCATAGGCTTTAATAAAGTGAATACTTCCATCGAGATGCACGACCCGAAACTCGGTATCGTATTCTCCCTGTCCTAAAACGGCTTGCTGGGCTAATGTTTCGGTAGATGTGCGGTCATCGGGATGTAGCCTGTTTGCCCAAATGTCGTAGAACACAGGGGAATCAGATTGTTTTGTGACACCATACAGTTTGTACATCCGCTCATCCCAAAGGATGGTATTTTGTAAAATGTCCCAGTCCCAACAGCCGAACGCCCCAGATTTCAGGGACAAGGCGAGGCGCTCTGATAGTTTATGGAGTTGTGCTTCAGCTTGTTTGCGCTGGGTAATGTCTCGAAAGATGCCCCGCGTGGCGATCTGCTGTTCATCTTGAAACTGACAATTGATATTCCCCTCGACGATGATTTCTCTGCTATCTTTGGTCAAGAATCTGGTTTCGATATCTAAACTGAGTGCGCCAGTAAATAGGCTTTGGATCGCTGTCTGGAAATGCCCAAGGTCATCGGGATGGATAACCTGGAAAATAGACAACTGCTCCAGGTCGGCATCGTTGTATCCCAAGGTTTCTTTCCATGCCCGATTCACAAATAAAATTCGACCGTCGGGCGAAACGCTTTGGATCAAATCGGTGGCGTTGTCGAAGAGGTCGCGTAGTTGAGCCTCTCGCGCTTGGAGTTCTTGAGTCCGTTGTTTTACCCTCACTTCCAAGTCCTGGTTCAAGCGATGTAGTGCATTGTTTGCGACTTTACGCTGCAATTCTGCGGCTGCCCGCGCTGCAAATACCTGGAGAATAGCGATCGCTTCGACGCGTTTAGCCTCCCCCAAGGGCTGCACGTCTAGAATACAAAGGTTGCCAATCGCATTGCCCAGATCGTCTTTTAAGGCAATGCCCAGATAGCTATCTGCCTGCATGATCATCAAGTTGGAATTGTCAGGAAAGAGTCCTTGAACTAGTCTTTGGCAGTGAAATTCCCCGTCTCTCAGGACATATTCGCAGGGAGTGCCAGCCGGATAGTAGGAAATTGACGGCTGTAAGGCTCCATTTCCCCAGAACCCCAGCGTATGGAGTTTGTCGTCCACCAGTTCGGTAACGAGGGCATAGCGGACATCTAAGGCTTCGGAAATGTGGCGTACTAAAGCTGGAAAAAAGTCCTCTCCAGTGACTGCGGCGGTTCCTGTCACCAGTTTTTGCAGTGTTAATTCCGCTCGTTTGCGTAAGCGAAGCTCCTCGTAGACATCGCTAATGTCAGTAATCGTACCCACATAACCAATCACCTGCCCCTCGGCATCCTGCTCCGCCACCGCCTGCCCATAAACCCAAATCACGCTACCATTGGGGCGTTGAAGGCGATACTCTCGGCGAAAAGGGCGGTTTTGTTGCACAGATTGATGCCACTCTGCCGTGAGCATATCTCGATCGTCGGCGTGCAACCCTTGTCGCCATCCGTCTCCGGTGGCGGCTTCTGGGGTGAGTCCTGCAATCTGACACCAGTGATCATTGACATAGGTGCAGTTAAGAGCGGCATCGGTGCGAAAAATCCCCACGGGGGCAGAGGTGGTTAATGTGATATAGCGCTGTTCGCTCTCCCGTAGCCGAGTTTCCGCTTGTTGGCGCTCGATCAGTTGCTCTTGCAATTTTTGGTGGGTAGTGGCTTGCCCAAGGGCGATCGCCAGATGCATTGATAAGGCTTGCAGCAGTTCAACTTCTTCCGGCAGCCACTCACGGGCGTGCTGGCTTTCGGTGGCATTGAGGAAACCCCAGAATTGATCGCCGCACAGGAGGGGCACCAAAATTTTGGCCCGGGTTTGAAGGCGGATCAGCATGTTGCGGTGACAATCTGACATTTCGATCGTGTAGATATCCGGCACGACACGAATCCGCCCCTGGCGATAAATCTGCGTGCAGTCTTGGTGAAACCAGGTGTCGTTAATCTGCTCGGACATCAGTGACAGTGAGGAGTTGGTGGACTCGGCGACGACGATCATTTGCCAATCTCCATTCAAATGCCAAATGTTAACGCGATCGCAACCCAACAATTGCCGCACCTGTGCTACAGTCGTCTCCAGAATGGTTTGCAGACTCAGGGACGATCGGATTTGCGTAGCGATCGCTGCTACCAATTTCTCTCGCTCTGCCTTAGCTTTCAGGGCGATGGTTCGGGCTTCAACTTGTTGTTCTAGTGCAACGCTAAGGGTTTCCAATACTTCGATTTTCTCTGCTTCTAACCGCAAAATATCTAGATTGCGGGAGATTTGCCGTAGACTTTCATCAGTCACCAGCCCCACCAGGCGATCCTGCTCATCCAGGATGGGTAAGTAGCGAATCTGATGCTGCTGGAGTAGATTAATCGCAAAAAATAAATCGCTAAAAGCAGACTCGTGCAGGGTGATGACTGGATGTACCATCACCCCCCGAATCGCTAGATTCTCTAGAGAACGCTGCTGGAGACTCAGGCGCACCACGTCCCGCTCTGTCAAAATACCTAGTAATCGCCCGTCTTCCACTACCAACACGCAGCTTGATCGGGACTCTAGATATAGTTGATCCAGTTGCCCATCCGCAGTTTTCGTGGTATTATTTATAGCCCCCACGCTGATCATTAGGGCGATCGCGTCCATCACCGTCGTATCCGGTTTAACTATCAGAGGATCACGGGCGATCGCAGACTTCAGTTCTGATGGAGTGAGAGCCGTTGCGCGGTTAAACATTAATGTAAAAGCATTTATTCTTTATTGTTCCCGTTAGCAATACACAAGTTGCTTAAAGCGCAAAATTCTTAAAAGTTGAGAGCGTTGGGGTTTTGGGCAGATCACAATAATCTGCCTAGAAAATCAAGATTTAGGTATCTAGGACTAGCCCTTTCAAGGTGACTCGTAAAATCTCTTTTTTTCTCTCTGCGCCACGGACACTTTGCTCAAGTCGGGAAACCCGCTCACGCAAGTGTCCTCCTCTGTGCCTCTGCGGTTTAAAAGTAATTTTTCTAACTTTATTAGGCGCAGATAACACAGAGAGAAGTCTGAGCGGCGGCTGACGTCGTTGGCGCAACCCGCCGCAATCAGAACTTCGGTGGTAAAGAGCTTAAAGAGGAATTTGTTGACCAAAATTTTTACCCACCTTGAAAGGGCTAGTCCTAGTATCGACAAAAAAACTGGGACGGGCAAGATGCCCATCCCACAAGAAAAAAGAGAATTTTTCTAATAAAAGACCTTGGCTATATTTGAGCTAAGGCCGCTGCTTAAGTTAAACTTCTCACTATCTAATAATGAGTGCCAGTTTTGCGATGGTTTATAGCAGTAATAGCATCAGGCTTGAGTAATTTACCTTCGTCCACAGTTGCATACACAACCCAGTGATCGCCACATTCCATACGTTCCTTGACTGAGCATTCCAAATATGCTAAAGCGTCGGTAAGGACAGTACAACCGTTATCCGCAACTGCTGTACTAAAGTTGGCAAATCGATCTTCCCCAGGCGCGAAAGATTTACGGAAATGCTTCATGTAATCTTGATGATTGCCTTCAGGTAGGATATTTAAGGCAAACTTCCCGCCTGGATACATCAAAGATTCGATCGCTCGGTCTTTGGCAATAGCAACAGTTAGTCCAGGTGGGTTGAAGGTGGCTTGAGAAACCCAAGCGCCTAACATTCCGGTAGATACTTCTCCTTGTTTAGCTGTAAGCACGCAAACGGAACCAACAATCCGACCAACAGCCTGTTCCACTGGAGTAGCGGCTTGTTGTGGTACGCGCACCTTTTTAGCTTTTTTCAAGCTTTGGGCAAAGTCTGTACCTACTTCTTCACAGAACTTGAGAGTAACATCATCAGGTTTAAACTTGACCTTTAGGGTGTCAAAGCCAAAGCGATATCCAGCATCCCGGAGTTTACCTTCAATTAAGTCAAATGCTTCGCCACTCCAGCCATAGGAACCAAATACCCCAGCGAGTTTGCTGTTGTCACCGCTTGATAAGACAATACCTAAAGCAGTATGAATGGGAGTTGGCGCATGACCACCAATGGTGGGAGAACCAATGATAAAACCTTCTGACTGTGCTAGGTTAGTCCGAATTTCATCAGGGGTGGCAAATTCGCAGTTAATTGATTTGACTGCAACTCCACCTTTAGTTAGTCCCAGAGCGATCGCTTGTGCTAAAGTCCCCGTATTCCCGTAAGCTGAAGCATAAAGTAGGGCAACGGAAATCTCGCGATCGTTGTGAGCACGACTCCATTCTCCATAAGCTTTGGTGAGTTCAATTAAGCTGGTGCGTACTAAGGGGCCATGACCCACAGCATACATTCTCACCTGCAAATCTGATATTTTCTCCAAAGCTGCTTCCACATGAGGAGCTTGGGGAGCCATCAGGCAGTTAAAGTAATAACGCTGGTCTTCTTTGAGCGCTTCCCAGTTATCATCAAACACTTCATCACCACAGAGATGAGTCGCAAATAACTTATCTGTGTAAAGAATTTGGGTTTGCTGATCGTAGGTACAAAGTCCTTCCGGCCAACGTGGACTGGGAGTGGGGAAGAATTTTAAAACATGACCCTTGCCTAAATCCAGAGTTTCTTTCCCCCGCATCACCAAGACTTTCAAATCTTGCTCTAGGAAAGCAGCACGCAAATTGTTCGCACCGGGAAGAGAACAAACAAAAGTTACCTGTGGTGCCAGTTCTAAAATTGCTTTAAGGGTTGCAACTCGATTGGGATTGAAATGACCCAGGATGATATAATCCAAACGTTGCAAATCTAAAGTCTGCCGTAATGCCTCTAAATAAATTTCAGTGAAGCTTTCTGGCGGTGGATCAATAAGTGCGGTTTTATCAGCTTCAATTAAATAGCAATTGGAGGTAGTACCTCTCTCAAGTGCGTATTCAATTTCAAACCGCAGACGTGACCAACTACGTGCTCTGAGAGCCTTCGTATTTGTAGCAATTGGTAGAACTTGTACGTCGCGTGGCTTGGAATTGGTCATAGCTGTTGGTTAAAGTTGGGGACTGGGG
>NZ_JABXKM010000346.1 GCF_017115025.1 Nostoc sp. NOS(2021)
CCCAACCCCCTCCCCGCTCTTCGAGAGGGGGCTATGATAGGGGACTATGATGTACCTCATGTGATTAGGAAACGCTATATACTCTGTAAAAGCAAAAATTTCAGTCCACTTGAGTGGACTTGAGCTATTAGCCTAGAACTTAAGTTCTGGGCGGGATTGCCTGTCTGCGCTACACTTTGATTGTTACAAAAATCTGGGTAACGACAAGGGTTAGAAGCCTTTAAATACGTGAGAATAACTCAATTCACTGTAATTATTCGATAGATAGAAGCTATTTTTACTACAATATATGTTGACATTATTAGTAACTTGCTGGGAAAATACGTAAAAAATTAACCTTATGATTGACCATAGCAATCGCATAGTGTCTCATAAAGAAGGCACATTTCAAGGTGTTGGAGGACTTGACCTGTATTACCAAAGCTGGCATCCAGAGGGTAAAGTACGGGCAATATTAGCCATTGTGCATGGACTTGGAGGACACAGCGATCGCTACAGTAATGTGGTTCAGCATTTGATACCCAAACAATATGCTGTCTACGGCTTAGAGTTGCGTGGTCATGGACGCTCACCAGGTCAGCAAGGCTATATCAACGCTTGGAGTGAGTTTCGCGAAGACTTGGGAGCCTTTTTACAGTTAATTCAAACTCAGCAGCCAGGATGCCCAGTTTTTCTCTTGGGTCATAGTTTAGGCGCGGTGATTGTCTTAGATTACATTCTGCGCTATCCCCAACAAGCATCAGTATTGCAGGGTGCGATCGCTTTAGCGCCAACCTTGGGGAAAGTTGGGGTTTCACCTGTTCGGGTGCTTTTAGGAAAAATGCTTTCACGGGTGTGGCCGCGTTTCACTCTGAATACAGGTATTGACATCAGTGCTGCTTCACGAGATCAGCAGATTTTAGCCGCTTATGTCCAAGATACACTGCGACATACCCGTGCTACTGCCCGTCTAGCTACAGAATTCTTTGCAACAGTTGATTGGATTAATGTTCACGCAGCTGATTGGCAATTACCATTGTTGATTCTCCACGGTGGCGCAGACCGAGTTGCTTTACCAGAGGGAAGCGATATTTTTTATCAACGGGTAAATTGCAAAGATAAGCTGAGAATTGAGTATCCCGGAGCCTATCACGAGATTCAAAATGACCTCAATTACCCTGAGGTAATGGCTGATTTGGAAGATTGGTTGGAGCGACACCTACCATCTGAGGTGGTGCAGTTAGGACGGGGAAACGCTGAGTTAGAGTTTCCTAATTCTTAGCAGTCTAATTCACCTTTGCAAAGTATAAGTAGACTCAAAATTATACCGAGTTGTAGTTTGATAAAACCTGTATAGTGCTATGTCAGCAACCAGTACATGGAATTGATTCTGTTGAACTATTGAATAAACTGGATTTTAGAAGAGCTGTAGTGAGACTTATGTGTCAATAAATCTTTACAAAAAAGCAAATTATTAGTTTAGTTAGTTACACTATGCTCACGTATTTTACACTACGGCAAATCACGCACGGTTAATTAAGACTATGTGGTTGTTAGAACTTCGTTAATAGATCGATAGTACAAATTCTTTCACATTACACAATAAATGGCAGTTAGCTTATGACGAAGATAATCTCAATTTTTAACAATAAAGGCGGAGTAGGGAAAACAACTATTCTCTGGAATCTTGCAGACGCAATAGCACGAAAGGAAAAGCGTGTACTGATGGTTGACTTTGACCCACAGTGTAATCTGTCTTTAGCTGTATTGGGCACCGACACCTTTACTAAAACATTACCAACTCAAAATGTACCCTATGGAACTACCATCCGCGCCTACCTACAAAGATTTTTGCAAAATACAGGTGGATTTGAGTTTTTCAGCCACAAAGGACCTCATACGCACTCAAATGCAGAGATTATAGCTGGCGACTTTTGGCTAAACGTTTACTCAGAATCGCTAAGTGTTGGTTCTGATTTGCTTACAGGTACTGGTGTAGCTAAGTATGTTGTACTGCGCGACCTGATTGACTTTGCGAATAAAAGAAACGGCGTAGAAGACTCCTATGACTACGCATTGATTGACCTACCTCCCTCTTTTGGTGCTTTAGTTAGAGCTGCGCTATACTCATCTGATTATTTCATTGTTCCATGCACATCCGACACTTTCAGCGCATACTGTGTTGGGTTGATAGGTGAAATGCTCCCTGGTTTCTTTCAGGATTGGGGCAGTGGTTTTAAGCGATTTAAGTCTTCTAACCCCTATCTGACTCAGTATGACCAATTAGGCTCTCCGAAATTTGCAGGGTGGATTTTTAACGGTTTCGATACTCGAAATAACCAATTAGTGAAGGCAGATCAAATTCACCACGATAAAATTTCTGATTCAATTAGAACGGATCTTATTCCAAGACTAAATGGTAATCTGTGTCAGGGACTTCCAAATAATTACCAGATTGGAGAAATTGAGGACATGAATGTCTTAGTTCAAAACAGTATTTGGCAAAATGTGCCCGTTTCTCAACTTGAAAAATTCCGCCCGATGAAAACATTGCAAGGTAGCGGAAACTGGGCTTGGAAACAGCTAGAACAGATTTCTCTTCTTAGAGATCACTTTAGAGAAATAGCCGATAATATAATCAAATATTGCATTTAGAAATCATTTGTATTGTCATTCTTCCTTTGGAGTAAGTTTCCCCGCGAAATCCAAAACTTCCAGACCCATTGTACTAAGTAAAGTTTTCAATATGATTGATCGCATCCACTTCTATCAAACAGGCTAAGATACAGAGTTAGTTATTTACATGATCTGAAAAATATGTTACTGATGATTGAAAGTTTTTTCCAACCAAGATAGGTTCACCCTTTACTGCTCCCCGGCTAAGAGTACAAATCTTATAAAGGTTTTCACACTCAAAGATTGCCAGAACTAGCTCTTTCCCAGTTTGGTAAGAAGGTGGTAAAGGTTTTCCTACCTCGCATTCCATATCAGTTTCGTTGTCACGCCACTGTAACTTCCAAATACGTTTTTCGGTTATTGGTGCTTTGAGAGACTGAGCGATCGCACTATATACCTGCTCTGCTTTAATATTATCCTTAGCTGCTGGCACAAAAAACTTCATAGGCTTTGGTTACAAGTAACGTGAGTTTCACTAGCACCAGCGTAACGCACTTACCAAGGCAATCTGCTTCCATTCCATGAGAAAAACTGTCCACTATCGCCTTCTTGAAGCTGTTCAATCACAGCCAATAATTGGGTAGCAGTACGTTCCACTGAAAATAATTGTTCCGCAGGTACATTTACCTGGAAAGGACGGGAAAGGCGGGTATCAGTTGTACCAGGATGCAATGTCACTATTAATGCTTTAGGACAACTTCTTTTATACTCAATTGCCGCAGTTCGCATCAACATATTGAGTGCTGCTTTAGAAGCGCGATAGCCATACCATCCACCAAGCTGGTTATCGCCAATACTACCCAATTTAGCAGAAATAGTGGCAAACACGCTGCGTTCTCCATGACGAAACAGAGGCAATAGATGTTTAGCCAACAAGACAGCACCAACACTATTTATCTGAAAGTAGCGCAGCAAATTTTCTGAATTGATCTGTCTTAAGCTTTTTTCAGGTTGCAAAGTATCTTCATGCAGCAGTCCTACACAGTTAACTACTAAATGCAGTTTGTCAACTTGGGCACGTATTTTTTGAACAGCTTCAACAATCTGCGATTCGTCAGTAATATCCATCGCCAGACAAATTAATCGCTCAGAATGTTCGGCTGCAAGAGCTATTAAATCAGAAGCTAATTCCGGTTGACGAGAAGTTGCATAAACTTTGGCTATTCTGTCATCTTGTAGCAATTTTTTCACAAAACCTAAACCAATACCTTGGCTGGCTCCTACAATCAATGCGTTGACAGGATTAATTTCATCGATAAAAGACATATGAATTTAGCTTACTTGTGGAGGTATTTCATATTCGTAGCGAGAGACAAAACAAGTACCAACTTGTCTGTCGCTGTGATGACGGAAACCAAAGCCTTCATATATCGCTCTTAGGCGCGATCGCGAAGCTTCACAATCTAGACGTAAATAATGTCTACCAAGTGTTTGTGTATGCTTGACTGCCCAAGTAAGCAGTGCTGAAGAGACTTTACCACCAGAGTAATCTCGTCGAACTGCAAAGCGATGTACAAATGCTGACTCCTCCTGAGAAATGTCAGGCCAGAAAAGTAAATCTTCTAGCTGAAACTTGATTGTACCAGCTGGTTTACCTGCCCATTCCGCAATAAAAAACAAGCCGTTAGCAACATCTTTAGAGATACTTTCTGGTGAAACTTCGCTATCACGCCACAGAGGTACACCACGCTGCTGGAGCCACAAAGTTGCTTCTAACAATATATCCGAGACTATCACCGTATCTTGTATGGTTGCTTGGCGAATTGAGATGTACATTTAGTTATCAATTGCAGGTTGAGTTGACCAATAGTGAAACTTCATAAAGATTACTATAAATGTTGGGTTGCATTTTGCTTTTGGCAATGTAACGCCGTGTACAACTTTCTCTCAAACCTAACCCCCAACCCCTTCCCTACAAGGGAAGGGGAGTAAGAATCAAAGCCTCTCTCCCTGTGGGGGAGAGGAATGGAAGTGGGGTTTCAAGAATAAGTTGCACATCGTGTAATGTACCCTTTATTTACCAATACAAAACTTGCTAAAAATCCTATCTAAAACTGATTCTGTTACTTCCTCTCCGGTAATTTCTCCTAGTGCTTGAATCGCACCTCGTAAGTCAATAGTCCAAAAATCAAGAGGGAACTGCTCGGCAATTGTTGCTTGTACTTGTTCCAAAGAGATTTTAGCTTGAGTTAAGGCTGCTGCTTGCCTTTGATTGATGGCTAAATCCATATCAGCAGCTTGCACTTTTCCTGCTTGGACTATCTCTAAAATTGCTGTTTCTAAAGCATCAATACCTTGATTTTGGGCTGCTACTGTGACAATTTTAGATTTGGGATTTGGGATTTTAGATTGAAGAGTTTTTCTTTCGCTTTCTTCTACTAAATCGATTTTGTTAATTACTAGAATCAACGGACGATGTTGCACTTGTTCGTAAATTTCTTGATCGCCTTCTGTCCACCCAGCTGAAGCATCGATGGTAAGCAAGACTAAATCTGCTGCATTGGCAGCACGACGCGATCGCTCGACACCAATTTTTTCCACTTGGTCTGTTGTTTCCCGAATCCCCGCAGTATCTAGCACTTGCACGGGAATTCCCCCGACAACCAACTGGGATTCCACCACATCGCGGGTTGTACCTGGTAAATCAGTGACGATCGCGCGATCGCTCCGGCTCCAAGCGTTCAATAAGCTGGACTTCCCCACATTCGGACGCCCTACAATTGCCACTTTTAAACCAGTCCGTAGCAACTCACCTTTATCTTTAGTTTCTATTAAGCTAGTGATTTCTGCGGCAATTTTCTCGATTTCTGATATGATTGCTTTATCATCCAACAGAGGAAGGTCTTCCTCAAAATCGATTCGAGCTTCGATTTCTGCCAAAATATCCAAACAGTTAGCGCGTAACTGCCGGATTGGATGAGCTAATTTTCCCTGTAAACCAGCTAAGGCAGTTTGGGCAGCTTGGGGCGATCGCGCTCCCACTAAATCAGCTATACCTTCGGCTTGAGTTAAATCCAATCGTCCATTCAAAAAGGCGCGGAGAGTAAATTCTCCCGGTTGCGCTAACCTTGCCCCATTTTCCAAACACAGTTGTAACACCTGCTGCACTGCCATAATTCCCCCGTGGCAATGGAATTCCACTACATCTTCACGGGTGTAAGAACGGGGTGCTTTCATGATCAGCAACAGGGCTTCATCCACCAGTTGTTGCGTCTGGGGATGGCGAATGTAACCGTAGAGAATCTGGTGAGTTTCCCAAACTTGTCGCCCTGGTGCATGAAAGAGAGTTTGAGCTAGAGCCATTGCTTGGGAACCCGACACCCTCACAATGCCAACGCTACCCTGTTGGGGAACAACAGCAGTGGCGATCGCAGCGATGGTTCCAGTAGTGGCAAAAACTTCTGACATGAGCGCGCTTTATAAGAGTGAGAAGTCAAAATCATAACTCATCTGATAACTTTCTAAATGGTAGATATTTAAACTAATCAGATGGCAACTTACAAGGTAAAATTTACCTGGAGGGTGAAAATCATAACTCGGAACTTATAACAGATTTTAAGGAAAGTGAAGTACACAACGATTCGTCCCAAAGCGAGGTATAAACCCTGTTTTACTTCTGAATTCTGGATTCTGAATTCTGAATTCTGCTGTATAACTTATAACTCATAACTTTTAGAGAGGAATTTACTGTGGAGCAAAAAATTAACTGCGCCCAAGCCTGCGTTAACGGTTGTGTTTTAGGGAATCAATGCCCCAATATCGAGTTTAGAGAGGCCGCTGCAAAGTTTATTCAAGAGACTCCCTTAGACAAAATGTTGGAGTTGGCACAAGAACGTCTGCGGAAAAAAATGACGGAACCACCAAAATGGGTTTTTCCTGAAGATCCATAGCATTCGCGCCAACAGGCACAAGCAAGACAGCGCGGAGGTTAAATAGTATCTGGATCTATATTTAATTCTCGCAGTTTTGCCGCCAAGCGATCGCTGCGTTGCTTCTGCTGTTGTGCCACTTCTTCCGGTGTCGGAACCAGTTCTCCTTCAGGAGTGTAAAAGCGTAAATTTTCTTGATAAACCCCTAAATATAAACCTAATTGTTGACTCCACAACCAGCCTTGGGGATTTGGTTCCAGCAGTTGATATTTACCATCAAGCAAATGATACCCTGAAAATTCTAAGGTTTCCGGGTCAAACCAGAAATAATCTGGTGTGCGAAAGATATCTTGGTAAATTTGTTTTTTTAAGCCTTTATCAGTCTCGCCTGTGCTATCCGAGAGGATTTCTATAATTAGATTGGGATATTTGCCATCTTCTTCCCAAACAACCCAGCTTTTACGGTGTTTGCGTTCAGTCCCCAGCACTACAAAAAAATCTGGCCCCCGGAAGTTTTCTGATTTGCACTGGCGTGGACTGTAGTAAATAGTGAGATTACCCGATGCATAAAAGTCATTACGATTTTGCCACAACCACTCCAAGCATTGAATCAGCAGTGTCATTTGTAGCCGATGCAAGTCAGTTTCCAAAGGCGGTTCGTCACTATATAAGTTCCCTGGCGGAAATATAACATCTTTTGAAACTTGAAAATCTTTGGTGACAGACATAGCGGCAAGTGTCTCAGTGCTATAAGTTTAGCGTAGCAGTGAGGAGCGTAGACGTGCAGCAAGCAATTTGTCAGTATATATCTCAGGTATTATAAGGTATTCCTGTAAGCATATAAACATGAATCAATGAGACAACTCAGACTTTTTGAGTATGAACCGTCTAAAGAAAAGCTCCCAACCAATCTGACAACAAATCGTCATCCTATACACAGATGGTTCAACTTCATAGCTGGCTTTTCTCCAGAGTTCGTGAGTTCGTGCATTCAAGAATCTGGCCTAACAGCAGATGAGATGCTTATCGATCCATTTTCAGGTTTATCTACCTCCCTTGTACAGGCCAACTTTCATGGTATATCCTCTGTTGGTTTTGAGGCTCACCCTTTTTTCTACGATATTTCGCTTGCTAAAATATTCCCCCCTACTTGCACACAGCAGGTAGATACCATCGAAAAAATTTGTCGATTTATTGAACCGTATACTAGTGATATTGCAGAAGTTTGGACAACAGATGCTGCGCTTTTTTTAGTAAAACTTTTCCCAGAGCAAGAATTGCGGCTTTTAGCATCTGCTCTTATGCTTGAAAATCAAATTGGATCTACTGAACGTCCGCTTTATCGTCTAATTATTTCTCGCGTACTTGAACTCACATCTGGCTCTCAAACAGATGGAATTTACAAAGCTCCTACTAGTCAGAAGAAATCAACACCGTATCAAATTGCTCTCCAAAAAGTTTGTGATGATATTAGAGACGACATTAAATTGCTAGGAAACAGGTTTAAACCAAGAGCAAAATTGCATTTTATTAGTTCTGAAACAATGAATACTCTGGAAGATGAAAGCTGTTCTCTATGCATCACTTCACCACCTTATCTCAACAATTTTGACTTTGCTGAGATGACAAGGATGCAACTTTATTTTTGGTGTTATGCTGGCTCATGGCGTGAGATTACAGAACGAGTGCGTCGGCGATTAATTGTTAATACCACAACTGCCCCAACTGACCTCAAACAGAATCAAAATATATTTATAGAAGCTATATCAGCAAATGTTCAATCTTCATTACAACCACTAGTTAATGAGCTTAAGCAACAAAGAAAACTGAGAAATGGCAAGAAAGACTATTACCTACTTGTATATCCTTACTTTGGACAAATGCAGCGAGTCTTTCAAGAATTAAAAAGGGTTTTACGACCTCAGAGCCACGTTCATATTGTTGTAGCAGATGCAGCACTTTACGGAGTTCATATCCAGACGGAAAAGTTATTATCTCAGATAATGGAGGAAAATGGATTTGAGATTTTAACAATCGAAACCTTGCGGACACGAGGGAGTCGCTGGGTTTTAGAAAAACGGCAAGGTATCGACAAACCTCTTGGAGAATTTCATATACATGCAAGACGAATTTGATGCTGATAGCTCACCAGAAGTAAGTACCAGTAATACGCTTTACCAGATTGCTAGGCAAGCAATGACACTCTATGTCCAAATTTACTTAGAACTGAGTAAGCAGACTAGTGGCTTCGCAAACATTCAGGCAGAACAGATCCAGATTTTTGAACAAAAACTAATTATTCTCAGTGGTCTTGATAGTTCACTCGACCCAACCGAAGCTAGTCCACAAGAGGTTGTACAAGAACTTTTTCGGATGCAAGCTGTCCCTTTTGATGTACAGTCAGCAATTACAAAAGGTGTGTACATTCAGTTAAGAAACAGAGTAGAAAATCTTTTAAATGAACTATATATCATCACAAAAGGACTTGAGGAATTTGATGCTGACTATATTCAATGTAATTCCTATATGCTTCCGATTCTTCAGCGCCTTGCCAATATTACAAGTAAGGCGGCGTTAAAAAAACAAATTGGCAATGTATCGGATAATGCTATTTCACAACCAGCAGCTAAAAAACTGGCTGAAATTTTGAATAAACGAAAGCCTGGCCAGACTATGACTCGCCAACAAATTTTGCAGAGTATTGAACCAACTCTTGAGGGTATTGTCCGTGATTTGGTAGGTAGAGTACTTCTTGAACGTATTGTTGCTAAGGCTCTTGATGATGCTAACATTCCTTATAAGTTAGAGTCTGAATACAGCTATCTTGAGGGTGTTATTTATAACTTCCGAGCCGACTTTGTTATTCCAGATGAAAAATTCCCAAAAGCTCTTATAGAGGTGAGAAAGTCATCTTCCAGACACGCTTCACTATATGCAAAAGACAAAATGTTTTCAGCGATTAACTGGAAAGGCAAGAATAAGGAATTGCTTGCAGTTCTTGTAGTAGATGGAGAATGGACATCTGAAACTCTGAAAGCGATGACAAGGGTGTTCGATTATGTTGTACCCCTCAATCGCTCTTCTGATGTAGCGACGGCTATTCATGAATACTTACAAGGTGACATATCTAAGCTGAAATGGCAAATCAACTTTTCAATTACTCCAGCTAATTTAAAGATTGATAAAGATTAGTTTTAATATGCTGAAAGGCTAAATATCTAACCCAATCACACTTAACTCAGGCGGATGTTCAACATTAAACTGGTAATATATCTCTCGTCGCTCCTGTGGTGGAAGAGTTAACTGCCATCCTAAAATCCCCATTTCACCAAGTTGAATTTGTGGGTTGCTGCGACTGAGGCGCACCTTAATTTGCTCGTTGCGGCTAACTGGCAATTGTTCAGCTAGTTTTAGATTTATTTCTTTGTCGAGTAAGTTAGTAATTATCAATCGATAACTATAAGTAATGCGGCGCTGGTTGCTAATCAATCTTTTGTCTACCAGACGCTCAACTAAATCGCGCTCAATTTTTAAACCTTCGTCAATTCCTAAATTAAGTTTAAATTCTTGCCCTGGTGCAATATTATCTAACTGAGTTGTCCCAATAAAAACGTTGTCACGAAAAATATTCGCTTTACCTGGTAACAAAGTTGCACCGTTGGGACTATTTTTCACATTAGCTTGCAAATAAGCAAAGCTTACCAAGCCTGGCATTGCCACATAATCGAAGCTACAAGGATAATCATCATTGAAAATCGTAGTTTTATGGGGTGCGCCGTCACTGGGAATGTTACCACCACCATTCAATTTGAAGGTAACTACACTCCCTTCTTTGAATACTTCTGCTGCAACGGTTTCTGCTGGGATAAGACTATCCTCTGTAACTTCGTCTTGTTCTTGCCAATCCGCTCTGGCAGCAGAAGCAGGCGGTTCTGGTATGCTAGGCAGCAGTGGCGGCTGGGCAGCAAATCGTTGTCGCACTCTTTGGGGAAGTGGCGTATCAATATACCAGGGTTCAAGTTTGGGTGGAAGTGTACCTAATCCCGGTTTAGCGGTAGAAAGGGTGAGATTTGCACCAATCCAATCTTCGCCACTGCTTTGGGTGATTTCTGCAAGGTAGCTCAGATGTACAATATCGCTGGTAGTGCTAAAGCGCAAGTCATAAAGCGGAGTCCAACTAGCGCGATTTACTAAGTATGATAGCTCTAATTCAAATTCGCCTTCACCCGTAACTTCAACTGCGACAACTAAGTTAAAACTCTCTTTAGGATGGGGTGTTTGGATTTTTTGCAATGAAGTGTGGAGTGCTTGCAGTTGTTTGTCTAATTCCTGCTGTTGGGTTTTGCACTCTCCAGATGCGATCGCATACTCACTATACTGGCTTCCGAGAAAGTTTAAGAAATCCAAAGTTTCGCTGAGGCTGAGATTTTTCCGAGACAAACTCTGTGCAAAGGGTTCTTCTGTTTTTTCCCGTAAGCCGGCGATAAAACTAGACTGCAATGCTAAAGCATCCACTTGGGCTTGCAAGTGGCGTTTTTCGGCTTCTAATTGCTGAATTTGTCTTGTAAAATGTGCTACTCGCTCCGCTACAGGTTCAGTAGTGTAGATGCGATCGCTACTAACTCCCACCAACCGCACCCCTACTGTTCCTGTACCGCTAACCCTGACAGACTCAGTTTCTAGAGTTACTGGCACTGGGGTAATTACTAATTCCTGTTCAATTCCTGTTAAATCAACTACACCCCGCCGTGTTACCAATGCTCTGTCAGAATACACAGTAACAGCTACAATCTCGCTTTGTACTGTTTTGCGCCAAGACGGTATTTCCGGGTTAACCACTGCCAGTTTTCCCCCATTTTTAATGATTCTGCTGGTTAATTGTCAATGCTTCCCGGTCTAACCGTCAACCCCTTTAAGTAATTCGTAATTCGTAATTCGTAATTCGTAATTATGAATTATTTTACCGGTGATTTGGTTCAAATGTACTAAAAGAAGTATCAGCGTTTTGCTGTACAACATTTTTTGCGGCAGCTAGTAGATACTCATAATAGGCACGAGCAACGATAGATAGCTGCTTGCCAGATAGGTAAACCATGTACCAATTTCGCTGAATGGGAAAGTGTTGTACATCTAAAATGCTAAACTCTGAGGAGTCTAATAGTAAGGTATGACGGGATAAAACAGAAATTCCTAAACCACCTGCGATCGCTTGTTTAATTGCTTCATTACTTCCCAATTCTAGCTTGACTTTTACCGTCACCCCTTGTTCTTCAAATAGCCTTTGGACGGCGCGACGAGTTCCTGAACCTGGTTCCCGCATAATAAAAGGTTCGTTAGACAGGCGTTGTATAGGAATATTTTTTTCCTTGGATAACGGATGATTAATCGGTGCAAAGACTATCAAAGGGTTTTCTAAAAATGGTTCACAAGTCACATCTATATTGTCTGGAATTTGACTCATAATATATAAGTCGTCCAGATTATGACTCATCCGTTCCAAAATTTGTTCGTGATTCGTTACTTGCAGGGAGATATCAATCCCTGGATAAAGTTCGCAAAACGGCCCTAACAAACGTGGAATAAAGTATTTTGCTGTTGTAATCACCGCCAAGCGTAATTGACCCTGTTTTAGCCCTTTTAAATCTGCCACCTTCATTTCATACTGGGCTATATTTTCAAAAATCTGCCGACAAGTAGCAAATAATTCCCGTCCTGCTTCCGTCAGATACAACCGTTTCCCCACTTGCTCAAATAATGGCAACCCTACCGATTTGGTGAGTTGCTTGATCTGCATAGAAACGGTAGGTTGGGTGAGAAACAATTCCTCAGCAGCACGAGTAAAGCTACTGTGCCGTGCCGCCGCCTCGAACACCTTTAACTGGTGCAGCGTCGCTTGGTTCAAGGGTGATTCTCCTGTATATAGCGATTAATTGATATAAAACTAGTATTGCTGAACACTGGCAAATGATATAGCTATGCTCACAGAAAGTTACGAGTTCTATTATAGATAAAACTCTATTATTTCTATTAAAATAAAGGTATTTTACTTATGTATTTAAGAAGCTATTATCAGAAGAATAAGAAAAGCGTAAGATGCCTTCCATCTCCCGATGAATGCTGAATGAGGATTTTCCAAAATTCATCATTCATCATTCCATAATTCTTCCGTAACTTTTGTATTTAGCTTGGTTAAGTCTGGTAATCTTAATACCTCGATTTCCGCAACTTGTTCTTTAATATTCACAGGCAAGTTTAACGCTTGACGTTGTTCTATCCAGCAACTTGCTAATGGCAAGGTTAGCTCCATTTCATCCAGAGGTCGGGGAATTACCATCACTGCATTCAATTCCCCAATGCGTTCTGCCTCAAACATTCCCGCTTCCACAGCTACCGCCACATTTGCTACGGAACCGCGAATAATCGCTGTACACAAACCCGCACCAATTTTTTCATAGGCTGCCAAATGAACATCAGCAGCTTTCAGCATGGCATCACACGCTCCTACCATCGCAGGAAATCCTCGCGTTTCTACCAAACCAATTGCTTGATTACTCAGACGGCTGTAATTGCCCTCCTGCATCAATTTAGTTAAACGAGTTGTGATCGGAAGCACTATATCTAGGTTGGGATAAGGTCGGGGAATCACCAAACTAGAAATCAACTGACCAAACTGTTCAGCCGTTTGCACACCTGATTCTACAGCCAGACGCACGTCAGCAATTCCACCCCGGACGATCGCAGTACAATGGCCGCTACCAATTTTTTCATACCCAACTAAGTGAACTCCTGCCGATTTCAGCATCATATCCGCCGTACCAACGATCGCTGGAAAGCTGCGGGTAGAAACTAAACCCAAAGCAGTATCCTCGTAGGTTTCGTAACTATGCGCTCCCTGGCTGGTATTGAGAGACCGTTGATTATATGTTTCCATTATGAATTATCCCAGATACGGAAAAAGCCGACAACTTACAATTAACACTTACTCGGACTGATTGTCAGAGTTTGGGTCGCTCAAGGATTGTCTATGAGGAAACAATGTAGTCAACAGTCTGCTTATGCTGCCTTGTCCATAAATTTGAGTCCCAAAACCGTTAGGGGATTCTGCGACGGGCTGACTGGGGTCTGAATGATGTTCTGTAGACGGTTGGGCCGCTGACCCCAAGCTGGAGTCAGCATGATCATTGGTCGGTTCCTCCACGGGAGGAGACTGGCTTTCTGGAGTGGCGGGAGATTTAAAATAAGAAATCGACTTGTTTTGTTTGAAATCCACAAAAGCCGAAGCTGAGAAGTTAGTTGAGGAAATTACCTTTTCCTTAACTCCCCCTGAGCTATTTTCCTCTTCCTTCGGCGGTGGCATACTTGTAGAAGCTGGGTTACTTGGAGATGCTTCCAGTTGCTTTGTTTGGGCAATCTGCCGACTAGTGTCTCCTAAAATCGATCCAGGTGGAATTACTTGTCCAGGTTCAACCGAATAGTTAAAAACTGTTGTCGCTGAACCAATGCAAGCATTTGCTCCAATTTTGCCCTTGCCAACCATCAAAAAACCGGCTCCCAGGTTTGCACCTACTTCTACCTCTAGGGTGCCTTCATGGACTTGGAGAATTGCTCCCATACCAATACAGACCCCTGGCCCAATGATGATCTTGCTGTTTACAGCCGCTTGGAGAATCACCCCAGGTGCAAGTACCGCGCTTGGATGAATAGTCACCTCGCCACTAATGTAAGAATCAAAGTTATTGCTGAGGCGCAGTGGCGGCACAGACATGGAAATTTTAACCTCGCAAGCCAGAAGAAAATAGAGAGTTAGGAGTTAAAAGTGAGGAGTTAGTTAAAAGTGAGTAGTTATAAATTTTGAGTTTAGAGTTATGAATTAACAATCTTTTTTAATTCCTAACTCCTAACTCCTAACTCCTAACTCCTAACTCCTAACTCCTTAAGGTCGTTGAATAATCGTTTCCAATACCCGACGCTTGGCTTTGGGGTCAATACCAATTAAGCGCACATATTCCCCTGGATATTCGCCGAGGTGCCGTTCTACAGATGCGATCGCTTCTCTTTCTGAGGAGGCTTGAATTTGACCGGTACTAGTCCAGGAACCTGTACGGAACCGCCGTTGGTCTACGTGTTCAATACTAATTTTAGAGCCGCCAGCCAATAATTGCCGGAGTTGGTTTACTACTTCAGTACTCAAGCGGGTACTGGTAGCTGTTGCTGTTGCTGTTGCTGTTGCAGAGGGGGCACTGCTAGTAAATGATTTCTGACTGCCAGAGGAGGCTACTTGACCATTTGGACGTTGGATAATGGTCTCTAATACCCGCCGTTTGGCTTTGGGGTCAATACCAATTAAGCGCACATATTCCCCTGGATATTCACCGAGCTGTCTTTCTACGGCTGCGATCGCTTCTCTTTCTGAGGAGGCTTGAATTTGACCGGTACTAGTCCAGGAACCTGTACGGAACCGCCGTTGGTCTACGTGTTCAATACTAATTTTAGAGCCGCCAGCCAATAATTGCCGGAGTTGGTTTACTACTTCAGTACTCAAGCGGGTACTGGTAGCTGTTGCTGTTGCTGTTGCTGTTGCAGAGGGGGCACTGCTAGTAAATGATTTCTGACTGCCAGAGGAGGCTACTTGACCATTTGGACGTTGGATAATGGTCTCTAATACCCGCCGTTTGGCTTTGGGGTCAATACCAATTAAGCGCACATATTCCCCTGGATATTCACCGAGCTGTCTTTCTACGGCTGCGATCGCTTCTCTTTCTGAGGAGGCTTGAATTTGACCGGTACTAGTCCAGGAACCTGTACGGAACCGCCGTTCATCTACGTGTTCAATGCTAATTTTATATCCACTACCCAATAATTGCCGGAGCTGTTCTACTACTTCAGTACTCAAGCGGGTACTGGTAGTTGTTGCCGTAGCAGAGGGTGTACTGGTACTAAATGATTTCTGGCTGCCAGAGGAGGCTACTTGACCATTTGGACGTTGGATAATGCTTTCTAATACCCGCCGTTTAGCTTTGGTATCAATCCCGATTAAACGCACATACTCGCCTTGATGGCTTTCGATACATTCTTCCAAGGCGGAGATTACTTGATTTATGGAAGTTGCTTCAATTGGCTTGCAACTAGTCCAGGAACCAGTTCGGAAGCGGCGCTCATCTACGTGTTCCATGCCAATTTTGTAACCACCTGCCAAGAGTTGGCGGATTTGCTCTACAGTTTCGCCATTGACTTTGCCACTGCTAGAGCTGTTACCGTTACCATTACTCCTGCTATAACTGCTATTACCACGACTAGCCGGAGCCTTAAAACTGGTAGCTGGTTTAACATCACTATCTGGACGTTGGATGATG
This sequence comes from Nostoc sp. NOS(2021), assembly GCF_017115025.1. Taxonomy (GTDB): domain Bacteria; phylum Cyanobacteriota; class Cyanobacteriia; order Cyanobacteriales; family Nostocaceae; genus Nostoc. The sequence continues at coordinate 15,878 of NZ_JABXKM010000346.1, forward strand.
TTTTCTAGCACACGTCGTCTACCTTTGTCAATGCCAAATAGCCGCACATACTCGCCGCTATGGTCTCTTACACAGCTTTCTAATGCTGCGATCGCTTCACCGAGCGATCGCGGTTCAATTGGCTGGCAGCTAGTCCAAGAACCCGTGCGGAACCGTCTTTGGTCTACGTGTTCCGTACCAATTTTATAACCTTGTTCCAATAGATAGCGCAACTGCTCTATTGTTTCTGCACCCAAACTATTGCTCGACACTTCACTACTCCTTTCCAACTCTAAAACAGTAATACCATTACCTATATAAGATTTAGCGTTCTCATCCCGAATGGGTGCTATACATTTGCTATCCGCAGCACAGAGATAACCTGCTCGTAATGCCTGATTAATTCCAACCACATGATGAGCAAATTCCTTATCCTGATCTTGCACATCTGGCAAACGGTCAGCTTGTTGCTGGTTAGTAATTATCGCTCCCGAAGGTATATATTTACCTGGGGGAATCTCTACGTCTTGAATCAAAGCGTGCATCATTACGATGCAACCTGCACCCACCCTGGCATTGAACACCGTAGATCGAAAGCCAATGAAGGAATTATCCCCCACATAAGCTGGTCCGTGAATTAAAGCCATGTGGGTAATGCAGGCATTTTTGCCAACCCACACCGAGTATTTATTTTGGTCATCGCCAATTACTCGACCTTCCTCTAACCCATGAATCACAACACCATCTTGAATATTAGTGTTTTCACCAATATAAAAAGGTGTGCCTTCATCCGCTCTAATCGTAGTCCCCGGAGCAACGATTACATTTGCACCTAACCTTACATCCCCAATCACATTGGAAAATGAATGTACAAAGGCAGTTTCATGGATTTTGGGTTCAGCTAAATTCCTCGACCACGGGGTTGGGGGTGCCGCCGTGCTGCGGACTGCCATCGCAAGATTCCTCCTCTATTAAGTTAGTCATTAGTCAGTTGTCATTTGTCATTTGTCTTTAGCTAATACCAATGACTAATGACTAATGACTAAATAACTATCGATATTGATCTTTTTTGCTGTAAATGACGCGATCTTCAACGTGAATAGTATCTATGATCGCTACTACTGCTGCATCTAATGGACGCTGCTCGTTTCCCAGAATTTGACGAGCGGCACTGCCACGACTGACAAGTACCCACTCATCTACTCCTGCTCCCACAGTATCTGCTGCTACTTCGTATTGTGGGAGGATGTTTCCATCTTCGTCCACTAATTGTAACAACAGTAGTTTCACACCTCTGAGACTTGGGTCTTTTTGGGTGCTAACTACTGTGCCGCGAACTTTGGCAACTTGCATTACAAATTACGGTCTTCTACCGAAAGGACGAATTGCATTGACATTTTCGCGGAACTGCTCTACGTCTTCGGTATAACGAATTGGCAGAACGTATTCCAAGTTTTCGTGAGGACGAGCAATGATGTGAGTAGACAGCACTTGTCCGCCGTTGACTCGCTTTACAGATTCAACACCTGCGGCCACAGAAGCTTGCACTTCCGAAACGTCACCCCGGACAATCACCGTCACCCGACCACTACCGATTTTTTCATAGCCTACTAAAGTGACGCGGGCAGCTTTTACCATTGCATCAGCAGCTTCTACCACTGCTGGAAAGCCTAGCGTTTCAACCATTCCCACTGCAATTGACATTAGTTTTAATCCCTATTTAAAGTTTTTAGCCTTGGACAAAAGTGATGCTCAATCAGGTAAAGAGCGTTAATTACTTTGTTTAAACAGCTTTTAAGTACGGAATTGTTCTACCGCTTCTGTGTAACGTATCGGCAAGACGTATTCCAGGTTTTCGTGAGGACGAGCAATGATGTGAGTGGATAACACTTCACCACCATTGACTCTTTTCGCGGCTTCAACCCCAGCTGCTACAGAAGCTTGCACTTCCGATACATCTCCCCTAACGATCACGGTGACACGAGCGCTACCAATTTTCTCATAGCCTACTAAAGTGACACGGGCGGCTTTCACCATCGCATCAGCAGCTTCTACTACTGCTGGAAAGCCCTTCGTTTCAATCATCCCAACTGCAATTGGCATCGCAGAACTCCTACAAAATGAATCTAATCAGTACTGTTTTTTGAAATTTTTGACGGGGAGAGCTTTATCTTAGAGTTAAGAAAACACTTCCAAATTAAGCATAGGAAAGCTTGGCGTCCCTGGCAATATAAATTACTATAATAGTTTATGATAAGAAAGTTTTAAAAAACTTAACAAAAATTTATCTGTGCTTCTGGGCAATTAAAGTTCACTGATTCCTAGAGCAGCCACTTATGCTTTATAATTTCTTTATCACATTTACAAAACGACATTCATAACTAAGGCTAATCCCATCTGGCGAGGGGCAAGCAGCGGCTGTATCTTTTGCTGTCTCTATCTTTCCTCAAATTTTGCTCTATGTACAATGACTAGGTGAAAAATATATAATTTTTTCAAATATATCGTATAAAGTACTTTGCTCAAAGTAGAAATACAAATGTAAAAAGGTCGGTGATGTTAAGGCAAGTAAATGCTTTCACTTATGTAAAGTTATATTTTACTTATGTAAAATAGGGTAAGGTTAAGTAAAAATACTTCTGGGAATTTAGTTGAAACAATAGTAAAAAAAACATCGGTATTTTGGTAGATTAATTTTATTAAATAAATAATAATTATTTTAAAGCTTTTTTTCAAATCAAGGCTGAGTCGTCAAGGGAAATTTAAATGGATCAATTTCTATTTTCAACAAGTTGGTTTGTGCCTTTTTATAGCTTATTAGGCGCAATTTTGACCTTGCCGTGGGGAATAGGAATCATTCAGCGAACAGGGCCAAGACCTGCGGCATATATAAACTTGTTGACGACTGTTTTAGCTTTTGCCCATAGCCTGTTTGTATTTAAAAATGTCTGGGATAGAGAACCAGAAAAGTTACTAGTTACCTGGTTCAAAGCTGCTGATTTAGACTTATCTTTTACCTTGGAACTCTCAGCAGTCAGCATTGGGGCAACAGTTTTAATTACGGGGTTAAGCCTCTTAGCACAAGTTTACGCTCTGGGTTACATGGAAAAGGACTGGTCGTTGGCGCGTTTTTTTGCGCTGCTAGGATTTTTTGAAGCAGCGCTGAGTGGTCTAGCAATCAGTGATTCTTTGTTTCTCAGTTATGCCCTATTGGAAGTCCTGACGCTTTCGACTTATTTGCTGGTGGGGTTCTGGTACGCTCAACCGCTAGTAGTGACGGCGGCGCGGGATGCGTTTTGGACTAAACGGGTGGGAGACTTGTTGCTGCTGATGGCTGTGGTGACGCTTTCCACCTTAGCCGGCAGTTTGAACTTTTCAGATTTATATGAGTGGGCACAAACAGCTAATTTAAGCCCAACGACATCAGCATTGCTGGGGTTGGCGTTAATTGCTGGGCCTGCTGGGAAATGCGCCCAATTTCCACTGCACCTGTGGTTAGATGAGGCAATGGAAGGGCCCAACCCCGCCTCGGTAATGCGAAACTCACTAGTAGTAGCTGGTGGTGCTTATTTACTGTATAAACTGCAACCATTGTTAGCACTGTCTCCAGTTGCCTTGAATACCTTGGTAGTCATGGGCACGGTGACAGCGATTGGGGCCACATTAGTATCTATAGCTCAAATTGACATTAAGCGATCGCTATCTCATTCTACCAGTGCATACATGGGCTTAGTGTTTTTGGCGGTGGGGTTACAGCAAGGGGGTGTAGCCTTGATGTTGCTGTTAACTCATGCGATCGCCAAAGCATTATTATTCATGAGTTCTGGTTCAGTAATCTTGACTACCCAAAGCCAAGATTTAACAGAAATGGGCGGTTTGTGGTCACGGATGCCAGCCACTACCACTGCCTTTGTGGTCAGTTCAGCCGGAATGGTAACACTGTTACCACTGGGAAGCTTCTGGGCAATGCTAGCATGGGCTGACGGTTTCGTGAATATTAGCCCTTGGGTGATTGGGGTTTTATTATTGGTCAATGGCTTGACAGCATTGAACTTGACCAGAGTATTTAGATTAGTCTTCTGGGGGAAACCGCAACAAAAGACCCGTCGCACGCCAGAAGTTGGTTGGCAGATGGCGCTGCCAATGGTGATTCTGACAGTGCTGACTCTGCTTCTACCTCTAATGCTACAGCAATGGTACTTGCTACCCGATTGGGAAAGTATTAATTGGTATGTGGCGTTAGCGTTGTTTGCTTCTACCGTAGTGGGAGTAGGTCTAGGGTGTACAGTTCATCTACACAAAGCTTGGTCAAGATCCAGAATCTTGGCGTGGAGATTTCTGCAAGACTTGTTAGGTTATGATTTTTATATTGACCGAGTTTATCTTGTAACCGTGGTGAGTGCAGTAGCACTGCTATCTAAAATTTCTGCTTGGAGCGATCGCTACTTGGTTGACGGTTTAGTAAACTTGGTTGGGTTTGCCACAATTCTCGGCGGACAAACTTTAAAGTACAGCATTTCTGGGCAATCTCAGGGCTATATGTTGACCATCCTAGCAGTTGTCAGCGTCCTGGGTTTTTTCATCAGCTGGTCATTGGGTTTACTAGATAAATTGCCTTTTTAAACGAGTTAGCAGTTACTCCTATAGTTCTGTGAGAATACCTAATTTTTTAACGAACCGCCAAGGACGCCAAGGACGCCAAGGAACAAACAGAAGAACAAATAGGTAATCTGAAAGCGGGAAGGGAGTAGGAGTTAGGATTTATTATTCTCCCTCATCCCCCTCATCCCCCTCATCTCCCTCATCTCCCCTTACCTGAATTCTATGCTTAGTGTTTTAATTCTAGTGCCGTTAATCGGGGCAGCTTTAATTGGTTTCTCGCCCTCTGGCATCAGTGGGAAATTCGCCCGTGGGGTGGCTTTGGTCTTTGCCAGTATCGCTTTCTTGTGGACAATCGTACTAGCAATTCAGTTCCATCCAGGAGAAATTACTCAACAGTTTGCCGAGTCTGTCCCTTGGGTAGATGTTTTAGGGTTGAATTATAACCTTGGGATAGATGGTTTATCTTTGCCGTTGCTAGTTTTAAATGGATTGTTAACTTCCATTGCCATTTACAGCAGCGATGAATCCCTACAGCGTCCTAAGTTTTATTACTGTTTGATACTATTATTAAGCGCTGGGGTGACTGGAGCCTTTCTGGCACAGGATTTACTGCTATTTTTTCTGTTTTACGAATTGGAACTGATTCCGCTGTATTTGTTGATAGCCATTTGGGGTGGGGCAAAGCGGGGTTATGCTGCTACAAAATTTCTCATTTATACAGCCGTTTCGGGAATCCTGATTTTAGCAAGTTTCCTCGGCATGGTTTGGCTGAGTGGTTCCTCTAACTTTGCACTAGCAACCTTGAACGCTACAACTTTACCTCTAGCAACACAGCTTTTACTGCTAGCGGGAATTTTGGTAGGTTTTGGGATTAAAATTCCCTTGGTTCCCTTCCATACTTGGTTGCCAGATGCTCACGTTGAAGCTTCCACACCGATTTCAGTGCTATTAGCTGGGGTGCTGTTGAAGTTGGGAACTTACGGCTTACTGCGATTTGGCATGAACTTGTTACCAGAAGCTTGGGCTTATGTGGCTCCTTGGTTGGCAACTTGGGCAGTGGTAAGTGTGCTGTATGGTTCATCCTGCGCGATCGCTCAAACCGATATGAAAAAAATGGTGGCGTACAGTTCCATTGGACACATGGGTTACGTGCTTTTAGCGGCGGCGGCAGCTACACCTTTAAGCGTGTTGGGTGCTGTGATGCAAATGATTAGCCACGGCTTGATTTCCGCAATGCTGTTTTTGCTGGTGGGGGTTGTGTATAAAAAAGCCGGAAGCCGCGATTTAGAAGTGATCCAAGGATTGTTGAACCCAGAACGCGGTATGCCGGTCATCGGTAGCTTGATGATTGTCGGAGTCATGGCCAGCGCTGGTATACCGGGAATGGTAGGGTTTATTTCCGAATTCGTAGTTTATCGGGGGAGTTTTCCAGTTTTTCCAGTACAAACCCTGCTGTGCATGATTGGTACAGGTTTAACAGCCGTTTACTTCTTAATTCTCGTCAACCGCGCCTTTTTTGGCCGCCTGTCTGCACAAGTTACCAACTTACCGCGTGTGTATTGGAGCGATCGCATCCCAGCGGCAATTTTAGCTGTGCTGATTGTGATTTTCGGCATTCAACCTGGTTGGTTAGTGCGCTGGACTGAACCAACAATTACAGCAATGGTAAATACTCAAAACGTAGTAGCAACAGTGTCTTTGGATAAAGCAATGGGAACTAGGGACTAGTGACTGGGGACTAGGGGCTGGGGATTAGGGACTGGTTGTACTGGGGAAGAGTTTTCTTAATACATAATACCCAATGCCGAATCCCCATTAACCAATACCCAATACCCAGTACCCAGTCCCCAGTCCCCAGTCCCCAGTCCCTATACTTTTTGGAGAGATGGCAATGGTAACTATTAAAAAGAAAGCTACTCACAATCCCTTAGCTGAGTATATTGAACGTCTGCAAAAAGGAGATGCATTACTCCCCGATAGTCCAGAAAATGTGCTGGAAGTTGTTGGGATTCTTAAAAGCTATGGCGTAGTTTTAGATGCTTACTCAAAAAATCTTAACTATATTGCCGAGCATCAGTTTTTAGTATTTTTCCCATTTTTTAAATACTTTAATGGAGAGGTTTCTTTGCAGAAATTACTCCGTCACTGGTGGCATGACCGAATTAATTTTGAATATGCCGAGTATTGCATGAAAGCCATGATGTGGCACGGTGGCGGCGGACTAGATACGTATTTAGATACACAAGAATTTCAAGAAAGAGCGCAAGCCGTTATCGCCGCAAAATTTAAAAATAATCCCTTTATTCCCGGTATTAACCAACTATTTCCAGATTTCTTAACAGAACACTTGCGCGTCTCTGCTTACTACACCGGTTTAGGTCAATTCTGGCGAGTAATGGCTGATATGTTCCTCAGCTTATCAGACCGCTACGACCAAGGTGAAATCAAATCGATTCCGCAAGTTGTAGACCACATTAAAACTGCGTTAGTGGCAAATGCTTCAAACCCAATTACCTACGCCGTCAAAATTCGAGGTGAGGTCTATGAAATCATTCCCAAAAGCGTTGGTTTGACCTTCTTAGCAGATACAGCAATACCTTATGTAGAGGCAGTATTCTTCCGAGGAACTCCTTTCCACGGGACAGTTTCATATAATGCCCAAGGTTATCAAATTCCTCCAGATCAAACTCGATTTCAATATGGCGCATTGTATGCCGATCCTTTGCCTATTGGCGGCGCGGGTATTCCTCCCACCTTGTTGATGCAGGATATGCGTCATTATCTTCCAGAGTATTTGCACGAAATTTATCGTCGCAGTCTTCGAGGTGAAGATGATTTGCGAGTCCAAATTTGCATAAGTTTCCAAAAATCGATGTTTTGCGTGACAACAGCAACGATTTTGGGACTGATGCCTTATCCTTTGGATACTAAAGATCCAAATGAGGAAATAGGTAATCGAGTTTATTTAGAGAAGTGGATGAATCGGTTACAAACTTCGCGGTTGCTGGATGTGAATAAATAGTTTATTTTTGATCAATATTATGCTTCTGGTTCAATGCCGAGCGATCGCAATTGGGCAGCCAAGCGATCGGCTCTTTCCTCGCCAGTCAATAATAAATTACCTTGCAAATCCCACCAGCGTAGCCAAGGTAATTCCATATTCTGATATTGTCCCTGCCAAATTCCTAACTCAACCCCTAAAGGATGTATAGGATAATGTCCACGTTCATTTGCTGTTAATAACTGATATTGTCCACCAATTAATTCATAAACTTCCACACTGGCTTTATTCACTTCATAAATGCCGTAGAAGGGAGGACGAATCACCTGTTCATAAATCCAAAATTTCCCCTTCCAAGGAGTTTTATCTCGCTCCTCACTACCATCCCCAGAGACAAATTCTAATGCAATCAATGGGGCAATAAACTCTCGCCATAATACATAAGACCTGCGTGTTTGTCCATTTAGAGTAGGTGGTACATTCCCTACATAAAACCAGTCTGGTGCTTCTGCACCTTTTTCTGGGGGGTCAGTGATGCGCCAGTAGATACCGCTATCTTGACCAATACAGTATTGCCCATCAGGATGACGTTTTTGCAATATCGGTTTAATCGAGTCTGTTAGGAGAATGCTTTGGGGATGTTCCTGAAAGTTTTTCACGAAAGTACCATCAGACTCAGGAAGCTGCGTATGGTCTGGGAACGGTGTGAGGGCGGTGGATGGATCGGTTGCAGAGGTCATAAGACTACCTTTGCAGAAGTAAGGGTTGTTTTTTAGTTTAGCAAGCGTAGACGTAAAGCAGCTTATCATGAGACATCGCAGTTTTTCTGTAGGTCAGCGTTCTTTGTCCTTGCGGATGAGTTCAGTACTATCGCTGAAAATTTTTCCTGTATATCTAACTTGAGCGCGTGCTATAGCTTCTCTGGCTTTTTCCATGTCGCCGCCAGTGTGTTAGTGTGTGTGTCGCTTTTTCAGCCGCTTGTTGTAAGATGTGCTTTAATTCCTCTTGCAAAGATCTACCGTGTTGTTTAGCAAGAGTTTCTAGCTTTTCTACAATAATTGGGTCTAAATTTTCAACTAAAATTTGAGCCATAATTTCGTGGTCGTTTTTTCGCTACTTTTATTCGAGATTTGAAATTAGTTTAGTAAGTGTAGACGCAAAAAGAAGCCTGAGTGGAGGCTATCTGGTGTAAAAGCCTATCCTCCACTTCGGTTTAACAGTTGTTAGTTGATTCTAGAACCTACCAAGCAATTAAGATTAAGAAAGTCTAATCAATCTCACAATTTGTATTGCTTTAAGCGTCATTTCATCTTCATTAGAAAAGACAATAGTACGTGTCTGATTATTGGGGTGTTTTGTAAGGTATTCTGTAACATTTCTCCAATACATTTTTCCCTTGCCATCACGGACTATCAGATATACAGGATAAGGTTGTTGTTTCCAATATTCAAGGTGTTCTCGTTTTTTGATATAAACTGAAAGTTTTCCATCTTGACGTAATGATAAGTAGGAATCACCTGATTTAAGCTGTATATAAATTCGTTTGCCAGAAGGCTTACCATTATCATCTTTAAACTCAATTTCTCCATCAATGCCATACCTTTTATTATCATAAAATTCGCAAATCTGCCCTGCTTGATTTACGATGATCATCACTTGACCTCTTTGAATACCCTCCTTATTTTCATTGTCAAGCAAGACATTTTTTAATTTACAAATTCCGCTTTTAAATAATTGCTGATTCATTTTTTGTTCAAGTTTTGCTTTAAATAGTATTGTTCTTGGTGCAAATCTTCCTATGTCTTGATGTGCTAAACCATCTTTCCAAGGAAACACTGACTTTAGTTCCGAATTGTTGTAAATATCAGTAGCATAAATACTGTAAGCATCAAGGAATGGCTCCCAATATTTCTGTCTAAAACATTCCCTTTTGGCAGGACTATTTTCTGAACTAGCGAGTTTTATAGCTGTATCTAGTAGGTTGTAATTGTGTTGCGTATCTTCTCGATTGGGAAGTAGGATTTTATTATTTTCTCTTAACTCCTTTATAAATTTCCTTATGCCTCGGATTTGCTGAGTTTTTAATATTGGCTGTTCTCCTGATATAGTTGGGCATTCAAGAATTGAGTTAACTCGCCATTTTCTAATTTCCTGCATACAATTTATCCAACTTTCATAATGTGATGGATAGATTTTATTGACGGATTTGAATTGTTGCACACCAGCGCACAAGTTAAGTTGAGCATTTAAAACTTGCCCCCATGTTTTACGATCTTGAAAATCTTGAAGGTTGTAAGGTGATTTTTTTGGATTTAGGTGAGGTGATTTCTTTGGATTTCGCTGTTCTGTTTGTAGGTATATTATCCAGCAAGCTATTATGTGCCAATCGTAGTTTACGCCTGCTAATAATAGATTTTGCCCTTGAGTTAGGAATTGGTGGTTTATTTTCACTGGAAGAAAGGGAGCCTGTATTATCTGAATTGCTTTGTACAGATGTGGATCAAGTTCTATGCATTTTTCCTGAATCCAGACGCAATTGAATTTCTGGTCTGTCATATGATTACCTCGTAACTTATGTACTGAGGTTAGCGAAAACTAGTTATAGGCACAATCTCTGGGAGAATAAATCCTATAAAGCTTATATGGCAAGCTTTTTGAAGCGTCTATTTTTTCCGATATGTTTTTTGCAACCAGAAATGCTGCCATGATGTATTCAGCGATGGCATCCCCTGCATCCTATAGCCATAAAAACCAAAGCAGCCGGAGTACACCAACTGCTTTAACGCCCTTATATTAGCCTGGAGAGATAATAATTTAAGCTAAATAAGGAAAGTCAGAGTTTATGAGAGAATTAGCGATCGCACCTGTAACCCACAGTCCAAAAATATTAGGCTTCTGGTTCAATGCCGAGCGATCGCAATTGGGCAATTAAGCGATCGGCTCTTTGTCTTTCCTGTTCAGCCCGTTGGGATTCTCGATCAGCTCTCTCCTCACCAGTTAATAACAAATTACCCTGCAAATCCCACCAACGTAACCAGGGCAATTGAGCGTTTTGATATTCTCCTTGCCATAAACCTAACTCAACTCCCAAGCGGGTAATTGGATAATGTCCGCGCTCATTTGCTGCTAATAACTGATATTGTCCACCAATTAATTTATAAACTTCTACACTGGCTTTATTCACTTCATAAATGCCATAATAAGCCGGATGAATTACTTGCTCATAAATCCAAAATTTGCCCTGCCAAGGGGTTTTATCTCGTTCTTCACTACCATCCCCAGAAACAAATTCCAAGGCAATCAAAGGGGCAATAAATTCTCGCCACAGTACATAAGACCTTCGTGTTTGCCCATCGAGTAAGGGCGGTACATTTCCTACATAAAACCAATCTGGTGCTTCTGCTCCTCGTTCTGGCGGGTCTGTCAAACGCCAGTAAATACCTAAGTCCTGACCTATACAATATTGACCTTCAGGATGTAACTGTTTGAGGACAGGTGTAATCGAGTCAGTGAGTAAGATGCTTTGGGGATGCTCTTGCCAATTTTTCACGAAAGTACCATCAGAGTCTGGTAGCTGCGTATGGTCGGGGAAAGGAGTGAGGGCGGTGGATGGGTCGGTTGCAGAGGTCATAGGGCTGTCCTCGCGCTGGGGTGAAGTTTATTTTTTAGTTTAGCTTGCGTAGTTAACCAAGTTTTACTCACAGCTTGGTCTGTATAAGATAGAGATAATCTTTCGGGATAATTACGAATTGGAGCAAAGCGACTTTACGAGCCTCACTCCCGACTAATCTCAAAGTACACGCAGTATGCTAGGAATGCTTTCGATCGCTGACAAATTCCGAATTTCTGCTAAAGCTTGCCGAAAGTTGCCTTCCCGCACATCATGGGTAACAACCACAATCTCTGCTAGTTCCCCTTGAAAGCCAGTTTGGACAATTGACTCTAAGCTAACGCCATAGTTACCAAAGCAAGTACCCAATTTACCGATAACTCCAGGTTGGTCATTGGTGAGAAAACGGGCGTAAAACCGAGTTATCAGTTCTGCCATCGGTGCAATTTGGCAGTATTCTTGATGTCCACAAGCTAATAAGGGATTTGCAACTGCTGTATTGGTTTTCAGGACAGCAACTAAATTCAAAATATCTGATGTAACAGCACTGGCGGTTGCACCAGCACCAGCACCGGGGCCAAAAAACATTACTTGCCCGATGGGTTCTCCTTCGACAAGAATGGCATTGTAAACGCCGTTGATGCTAGCCAAAGGGTGGGCTTGAGGCACTAAGGTAGGATGAACTCTGACGGAGAGGGGGGATGAGGGAGTATTACGTTTAGCGATCGCTAACAATTTAATTACAAATCCTAATTTTTCGGCGTAAGCAATATCTGTTTTGCTCACTTGCCGAATCCCCTCAGTATAAACATCTTGTAGGTTGATGCGTCCACCAAAGCCTAATGATGCGAGGATGGCAATTTTATCGGCTGCGTCTAAACCATCGACATCAGCTGTCGGGTCAGCCTCAGCATAACCCAATCGCTGGGCATCAGCTAAGACATCATTGAAGTTGCTGCCTTCTGTTTGCATCCTCGTCAGGATGTAGTTAGTTGTACCGTTCACGATGCCTGTTATGGTGTGAATGCGGTTAACACTTAAAGACTGCTTCAGGGGTTGAATCACCGGAATTCCACCACCCACAGAGGCTTCTAGCATCACGTATACACCGGCTTGATTGGCAGTTGTGAAAATTTCTGCCCCAAAGCGGGCGATCGCTGCTTTATTGGCGGTGACTACGTGCTTACCATTACTTAAAGCTTTGAGGATGAGCGATCGCGCCGGCTCCAGTCCGCCCATCACCTCGACAACTATATCTACCGCCGGATCGTTGACAATAGCTTCTAAATCTGTAGTTAATACTTCCGTAGACAATTCTACTGCACGGGGTTTATCGAGCGATCGCACTCCCACCCGATAGATTTCTATCTCTTGCAACAACGGGTGACGCCCAGCCCTATCTTGCAACAACTGCACTGTTCCCGTTCCCACGGTGCCTAATCCCAGTATTCCTAGTTTCACACCCACAATTTTTGCACCCAATTTCACCAATAACAATTGTAGGTAGAGCGTTTGCCCTACCTACTGATTATCCTGCTTCCTTTGTCATTTTGTCATTTGTCATTTGTCCTTCGTCCTTCGTCCTCTGTCTAAAACTAATACTTCTCTACGAGAGGCTACGCCAACGACTTCGCTCAGTACAAGTGACTAATGACTAATGACTAATGACTAACTTAGTATGTTTCTACGTGCCAGCGATGAGCTTTTTTGAGTTCCTTCTGGTAATCACTCCAGGTTACGCCTTCCTTAGCAGCAGCAGTTGTTAAGGCTGCATCAATACCTTCTTCCATACCGCGCAAACCGCAGATGTAGGTGTGAGTTTTTTCATTTTTAATCAACTGCCACAATTCATCAGCATGTTCCGCTACGCGGTCTTGGATGTACATTCTACCGCCTTGGGGATTTTTCTGTTCGCGGCTGATGGCAGCAGTGAGGCGGAAGTTATTAGGATATTTTTGTTGAATTTCTTCCAGTTCTTCCTTATATAAGAGGTTTGGAGTTGTCGGCACGCCAAATATTAGCCAAGAGAATCCTTTAAATTCGTATTCTGGGTTAGCTGCTTTTTCCGCATCTTTAAACTGACGCCACAGATAAGCCCGCATCGGGGCAATACCTGTTCCAGTTGCCAACATGATCACATTAGCATCAGGGTCATTGGGTAACAACATTTCCTTACCCACAGGCCCAGTAATTTTTATGTCTGCCCCTGGTTCGAGGAAACACAGGTGTGTAGAGCAAACACCGTAGACTGTTTCGCCAGTTTCTGGGTGCTTGTACTCCAACTGGCGGACGCACAGTGATACTGTCTTGTCATCCACATCATCGCCATGACGAGTTGAGGCGATGGAATATAGTCTGAGTTTTTCCGGCTTGCCGTTCTTGTCTAATCCTGGTGGAATAATCCCAATACTTTGACCTTCTATATACTTCAAATCCCCGGCGGAAATGTCAAACTTGAGGTGTTGAACAATACCAATACCACCTTCTTTGACTAGCGGTTCATTAGATATTACCTTGCCAATAAACGGAGCATTGGGGCGGTAAGTGTTAACAGGAACGTCACCGTGGTCTTTTTTGGCTTTCGCTTGAGTCATGGTGTTGCCTTTCTTGTCCTTGTTCTTGAGCTGTTCTTCAGCTGGTGGTTTAGCGAAGCCTTTGGCTTCACTATCAGCATTTACAGGTGTGGCTTTACCATTTCCTTCACTGTTAGCAGTTTCCCCAGATGTAGCTAACTCGCTGACAACGCTTGTAGCATTCCCAAGTGAGGCTTTACCATTAACTTGCTCTAGAGCAGTTACGGGCTGGATGCTAACAATTGTGCCGCCTAGACGAGTGATACGTCGCATTTCTTGATTCATGCGGTTGTAAGGCACTCTGATGAACACACTGCCACTTTTACGAATTGGGTAGCTAGTTTGATCGGTTTCTTTGCCCTGACGCAAACCTACCACTTCATAGACGAAAACGCGGCTACCTAATTCTGTGTTGGCAGCACCCTCAACAGCACCTTGATTGTACATTCGTTCTACCACTCCGATAATTTACTTAACCGTTTTTCAAAAAAAAACTATTCCCCTACCTTGCCAGCTTTAGTTTACCGGATTTTCGTTTCACAAAACTGGCCTTGAAGGAAAAACGGCATCATTAAATTAATGCCTTGCTAAGTACACTCACCAAAGACATGCAGGCATAGCAAAAAACACACCTGTTCATCTTCTAAGGTAAAGGATAAGTCTTGTAGAGAATGTTAATAATGAGTCAATTTAATCTTTTTTTCGTTAACTACCACCCCATCAGGGAGATAGCTTTTTACCTTACTACCCAAGGTTAACACAAATCTAGTTTCTTGTGTTACCATGAATGTATAAACACAGTAAGGTTTATACCCTCCGGGTTCAATATGTGCTTTCCGACGCAAGGCGACAGGAACGCACTGTTTCAGCATGTACAAAGCCTTTTTAGTTAGAATTTATCCCACCGATGAGCAAGAATCATACCTTGCACAATGTTTTGGCAATACTCGCTGGTTGTGGAATTATATGCTTAATGCCACAACTACTGCCTATAAAGACACAGGGAAAGGTCTTTCTAAGGCTACAATGGACAAATTTTTGCCGGGATTGAAAAAGGAATATGAATGGTTAGGACTTGCCTACAGCCAAGTGTTGCAGCGAGTAACCTTCAATCTTTCAAGTGCGTTTGTCAATTTTTTTGAGGGACGTGCCAAATTTCCTAATTTCAAGTGCAAGCATGGTAAACAATCGATTCAATATCCCCAAAACGTTAAATTAATACCAAAAGACTCTGTAATTAAGTTTCCTGGTAACTTGGGGATAGTTAAAGCCGTGTTTCATCGAGAGCTACCCGATGCCAAATTCACAACTGTAACAATATCAAGAAATGCTGACGGTAGATACCATGCTTCTATTATTTTTAACCAGGATGATAAACCAGTAGTAGCAAGAAGAGATGCTATTGGTATTGACTTGGGATTAAAAAACTTTGCTATAACCTCCGAAGGGTCAAAGTATGACCTTCCCAAAAAACAATTAGCTTCTTTAGAAAAGAATAGAAAACGCAAACAAAAGAAGTTAGCTAAAAAGACCGATAAAACGTCTAAAAAACGTCGCAAAGCTAAACGAATAGTAGCTAAAGTTTCTAGCAAAATAGCTAGAGTAAGAGTTGATTTTCTGCACAAGCTATCTCGCAAAATAGCATCCGAAAACCAAGTTATTTGTGTAGAAGATATGTTTGTAAAAAACATGGTTAAAAACCCTAATCTGGCAAAGGCTATATGTTACCAAGATTGGGGGATGTTTTTAACTATGCTTAAATACAAAGCTGATAAATTTGGACACACCTATCAAGAAATAGGTCGTTTCTTCCCATCATCTCAACTTTGTAGCGAGACCCTACAACCAATCCCGATGCTACAGAATGGTTATGATTCATTGGGTGTAAGATTTGTAGATTGTCCTCACTGCCAGAGACAGCATGATAGAGACATCAATACTGCGATAAATATTAGAAATGAAGGATTGCGATTATGGGCGTTAGGAACTAGCGCTTCTGCCCTTGGAGGGGATGTAAGACCGAAGTCATCAGGACGTAAAAAATCTATGACGACAGAGGCAATCCCCCGTGAATTGGGAAGCCTACAATGTACCGCAAGGTCAGTGTAGGTAGTTCACAGCCAATAATTTGACTAATGCAAGTTGTTGACTCATTCGTTGGATAGATTTTAGCTTTGAATATCTGAAGCATTGTCAAGCAGGAATTACAATTTAGGAAGGACAAAGAATTCGCTGCCAGAATAAATTATACCTTATAGACTTGATTATATAGAGTCACAACTAGGAGAATGACAGCGCTGCAACACTTATGGGGATGCTGATCCCCATTTTTAAATTAACAACTAAATCAACAAAATCATTGATGAACCACGCTAATTCTTCTTGAGGGCAAATCTTGTATGGGATACCCCCTTCTGTTAAAATCAAATATACCACTAGGATTAAATACTTACCGGCACCAAAATTCAGGCTAGTCCGACGAGTAGCAACTTATTACTTTGTTGTCTACCCGTTTGGTGTCTTATAGCAGTGCTGGGTAGCAAGAACGCAGGATAAACCAAAGGGGTAAACTCCTGGCTTCAAAATCTGCTGTGTGAAAAATTATTGACACAACTTTAGCATTTTAGAGGAGATTTATGACAAATAAGCCGGAACGCGTGGTACTGATTGGAGTAGCCGGAGACTCTGGGTGCGGTAAATCTACGTTTTTGCGTCGTTTGATAGATTTGTTTGGTGAAGATTTAATGACAGTCATCTGCTTAGATGATTATCACTCGCTGGATCGCAAACAGCGCAAAGAAACCGGGATAACGGCACTAGACCCCAGAGCGAACAATTTTGACCTGATGTATGAGCAAATTAAAGCGCTCAAAAATGGTCAAGGCATTGATAAGCCGATTTACAACCACGAAACTGGCTTGCTTGATCCGCCAGAGCGGGTGGAGGCGAATCACATTATAGTTGTTGAAGGGCTGCATCCTTTGTATGATGAGCGGGTGCGATCGCTAATCGACTTTAGTGTTTATTTTGACATTAGCGATGAAGTCAAAATTGCCTGGAAAATCCAGCGAGATATGGCTGAACGCGGTCATCGCTACGAAGATGTCTTAGCGCAAATCAATTCCCGCAAACCTGACTTTGAAAAGTTTATCGAACCACAAAGAGAATTTGCCGATGTGGTTCTCCAGGTATTGCCCACGAACTTGATCAAAAACGACACCGAGCGTAGAGTCTTAAGGGTACGTATGCTCCAACGGGAAGGTAAGGAAGGCTTTGAGCCAACCTACCTGTTTGATGAAGGCTCAACAATTAATTGGACTCCCTGTGGACGCAAGCTGACCTGTTCTTATCCTGGTATGCAACTGTACTATGGTTCAGATGTTTACTACGGCCGCTATGTCTCAGTACTAGAGGTGGATGGTCAATTTGACAACTTGGAAGAAGTAATTTATATCGAAACCCATCTCAGCAATACATCCACTAAATATCAGGGTGAATTGACTCACTTGTTACTCCAGCACCGCGAGTATCCAGGTTCCAATAATGGTACTGGTTTCTTCCAAGTGCTTACAGGTTTGAAAATGCGTGCTGCCTATGAGCGGTTGACAGCTACGGAAGCAAAGTTAGCGGTTCAGGTTTAAAAGCAGCAGTGTTTGTGTCAAAGTTTGTGGGGGCGCTTCTGGGCGTCCCCCTTTTTTTGTGTTATTAAATACATTCTATTCACAAAATAATTAGCATAAATTTATCTTCTTTACAGATACTTACCTTATAGCTAGTAGTTTTTATCAATATTAAGAAGATCCTAACTACTGAAGTATAAATATTGTTATGATTTCATAAATTAGGTAGTTGAACTAAATACCCACATTTAGTCAGCGAAAAAAACTCAAGTCAGGAGGAATTACCTTTGTCTCGTCGATATCTATTTACCTCCGAGTCAGTCACCGAAGGTCATCCAGATAAAATCTGCGATCAGATTTCTGATACCATTCTGGATGCCTTACTGACACAAGACCCCAGCAGCCGTGTTGCTGCTGAAGTAGTAGTTAACACTGGTTTGGTGCTAATCACTGGTGAAATAACCACCAAAGCCAATGTAAATTTCGTCAATCTCGCTCGTAAAAAAATTGCCGAAATTGGCTATACCAATGCTGATAATGGCTTTTCTGCTAACAGCACCAGCGTTCTGCTGGCTTTAGACGAACAATCACCCGATATTGCCCAAGGCGTTAACACCGCCCACGAAAGCCGCGAGCAAGATAGTGATGAACTATTCGACAAAATTGGTGCGGGCGACCAAGGTATAATGTTCGGCTTTGCCAGCAACGAAACACCAGAACTGATGCCCTTACCCATCAGTCTTGCCCACCGTATTGCTCGTCGATTGGCAGCAGTCCGCAAAACTGGTGAACTACCATACCTGCGTCCTGACGGCAAAACCCAAGTAACTGTGGCTTACGAAGACGGGCGCCCAGTAGGCATTGATACTATCCTGATTTCCACCCAGCATACAGCCAGTATTGGGGAAATCACAGATGAGGCGGCGGTACAAGCCAAAATTAAACAAGACCTCTGGTCAGCAGTGGTCGAACCTGTTTTTGGCGACATTGACGTTAAGCCTAATCAGGAAACACGTTTTTTAGTCAACCCCACTGGCAAATTTGTCGTTGGTGGCCCTCAGGGAGACTCTGGTTTGACAGGACGGAAAATAATCGTTGACACCTACGGTGGTTATTCCCGGCATGGTGGCGGCGCTTTTTCTGGCAAAGACCCCACGAAGGTAGACCGCTCTGCTGCCTATGCGGCTCGCTATGTAGCGAAAAATATTGTCGCCGCCGGGTTAGCAGACAAAGTTGAAATCCAGCTATCTTATGCTATTGGCGTAGCGCGACCAACAAGCATTCTGGTGGATACCTTTGGCACTGGCAAAGTGGATGAAGAAACCTTGCTGGAATTAATCAACCAGCACTTTGAACTGCGTCCGGCGGGGATTATCCATACCTTCAACTTACGCAACTTGCCAAGTGAACGAGGCGGACGTTTTTATCAGGACGTCGCGGCTTACGGTCACTTTGGGCGGACTGATTTAGACTTGCCTTGGGAACAGACCGATAAAGCCGAGTTGTTGAAGCAAGCGGTAAATGAGTCACTTTCGGCAGCAGTTGCTCAGGCAGTAATTTAGACTTATACGCTACTGCAAAAACTTAGTTTATCTACGTGAGGGTATTGGCAACTTGACAAGTTAGCTATGCCCTCATTTTTTGCTAACCATAGGATTAACGATTAACAATTCAAAATTGAAGAAAGTTTCAGCGAACTTCAAATCAGAATATTAATAAATGACAGAGCCAGTGACTTGATTGCTCTTTTCAATCTAAAATGTAAAATCCCAAATTGTGTGACTAAGGAATAAGAATTAAATAACATACAATTAATGTCCCTGGCTTACCTCACCCTCAATCCCTCTCCGATATATTGGAGAGGGAAGCTAGATACAGGATGAACTTTTGCATTTTATTTAATCCACGTTCCTAAGTAAGTCGGCAAGAAAATTTCAATGTATGTAAACAAATATAAATTAACGTAGGGTGTGTTAGACGAGAGTACGGCACCATCCAGAATTCAATGTGCCGTACTTTCCGCGCTAACGCACCCTACAATTTAAATTTCTTAACATAGTTATAGATATTCCCACTTACCTACTTAAATCCAATAATAAGCGAGGATTAGAGTCAGGACAGTTAACGGTAGACCAAAACGTAAATGTTCCCAGAATGACAAGTGATAACCAAGTTTTGCAACAGCCTCAGCAACAATTAAATTAGCAACTGAACCTAACAAAGTTAGATTACCTGCCAATGTAGAACCTGCTGCTAATAGTAACCAAGTTTTTGTATCTGGATGGGGAAGTAAATGTTGTAATAATAATACGGCTGGAACATTGGAAACTAAATTTGAAAGCAGAGCAGTAACTCCTAATATACTCAGGGGAGTGTGAACTAAACCGCCAAATAAATTCAATATTCCTAATTTTTGCACTCCAGCAGTCACAATAAAAAGTCCAGAAAACATCACCAGTAAATCCCAATCTACTTTATTTAAAACTCGTTGCGGTTTGATTCGCCTAGTAATAAACAGTAAACTAGCAGCTATAAGTGTTGCTTGGGCTGGGGGCATTCCAATTAAGAATGCAATTAATAGTCCTCCGGTTATCAATAGGCTTTTAGTAAGTAACGGTTTAAATATGCGGTAACGCACGGGGGCTACACTCGGACAAGACTTAGTTGAACGGACATCAGGATAAAGCCACCACAGTAACCCAATTTGGATCAACAAACTTACTAATGCGATGGGAGTCAATGCTTTAGCAAAATCGAGATAGCTGATACCAGAGAAGGAACCAATTAGGATATTTTGCGGATTACCACTTAAGGTAGCCACTGAACCCAGATTAGTTGCTCCCGCCAAGGCAAGTAAGTAAGGAATAGGATTGAGTTTCAAAGTTTGGGTTAAACCGAGAACCAAAGGAGTCAGAATTAGAGCGATGGTATCATTCAGAAAAAAAGCGGAGAGAATTCCACTGCCAAAAGTTAAAACAATTAGCAAACCCAAAGGGCTGCGGGTAAAGTGTGTAACTGTATCAAGAGTTAGTTGGAAAAAACCAGCGTAAGCTAAGTTTGTGCTGATTACCATCATGCCAAACAGGAAAATCAGCGTTTTATAGTCTATAGCTTGCCATGCTTCTTTCAGGTCTAATACCCCGAATGCCATCAGCAAAGATGCGCCAACTAAAGCAATACTGGCTCGGTTCATCCGCAAACCAGGTAGATATCCTAAACCCAAACCTATATAAGTCAGCCCAATGATGATGTATCTGAAAAAAATCATGATTTCGCTAGATTCTTTTGAGGTGATACCTTTCTATTAACTCCTGTTTTTGTTTCAGGTACACAGAACCAAAAAACTCCTAAAGCCACAACTGCGATCGCTGCTAAAATCAAAAAACCAACATTATAACCAGCACTTTTAACCACAAACCCAGCTAATACATTGCTCAAACCCGCACCAACGCCAATGGCAGTGTTGAGCATCCCTTGGGTAACATTAAAGCGCCCTGTGCCTTTAGTAAAATCAGCTACCATCAACACTGAAAGCACACCAAAAATCCCGGCTCCAATACCATCCAGAATTTGCACAGAAACGAGAAAATAGGGATTGTCTGAAAGCGTATACAGCACTCCGCGAATCGGTAAGACGGCAAAGCCAAGCAGAAATATGGGTTTTCGGGCTGCATTTGCGAAACGCCCAGCCAAGTTGGACACCGGAATCATCACTAACTGAGCGACAATGATACAAGCAGACATATAAACTGTGTCACTTGTCCCTTTACCCTGCGCCAATTCTTGACCAACTAGCGGTAACATAGCAGCATTGGCAAAGTGAAACAGAACTACTGCAACAGTAAAAAAAAGGATTTTGCGATCGCTTAATAATTGCAATATGCCTTCATAGCGCTGTTGATGTTTGTCTTTATCCTCCTGTTCGCCCTCTTCTCCATCTCCACGCGCTAGTTCATGGTCAATCTCTCTTTCACGAATCATCCTCACTGAAATAATACTGCCCACAGCCATAGCTGCAACTAGGAAAAATATTGCCTTGCGTGCAATAAAGTAACCTGCTAAACCAGCGAGAACAGCAGCTACCAGATTACCTGCATGATTAAATGTTTCATTACGACCTACCCGCCGATCTAATCTCTCATGTCCTACCAGTCCCAGAGTAATAGCAGTAATCGCAGGTGGGAAAACAGCTGCTGCAATCCCGATCATGATCTGAGAACCGATGACAACAGGCAAATTGGGGAACAAGCCTATAGCGATACAGCCGATAGAAACAAACACAGCGGCCAGTACAATCAACATCCGTTTCTGACGTAGCCTGTCAACCAATGCACCAGCTGGTGTTTGGACAATAACTGTGGCAATTGTTGAAACTGACATCGCCATTCCAATCTGGGCTGGGTTCCAATTTTCTGAAGCTTTCAGGTAAATGCTCAGATATGGCCCAACACCATCGCGCACATCTGCGAGAAACACATTCAAGTAATCAAGCGATCGCAAACTCTTGTTACTCGGTCTTCGCTGTTTTTGCATAAGTCTTTAGTAATATTTGATGAGCTATGGAACAATACGCCCAAGCATATTGGGCTATGGAGAGGTCACAATACTCTTAATTATGCAAAAATCATGCCAAATCTACTAACCGCCCTTTTAACCTGAAGTTGACACCAATGGGTGAAGTGTTGTAGATTCACAAGCGATCGGGACAAGCAATGCTGGAGTGAAATACAGCAGATTTGAAGGAAGGTGAACTACACAAGCTAAGTCTCAAAGCCAAGTATAAATAAAGCATGTTTTACTTCTGAATTCTGAATGCTGACTCCTGAATTCTGTTGTAACAATAAAATTCCCGACTTTTTAAAAAAGTCGGGAATCTTAGCCTTTGGAGTCAGTCTGAATAAATCCTATTTGAAACAATAACCACGAACAATACTCGACTGATTCTTGACCAGAATTAGCTAATCAGCTATCCTTCTGGTTCCTTACCTCTGCTCCTGCTTTGTTTGACTCATTAGATGAAGGTGATTCTGTCTTCTCTGATTGCGTCTCACTTGTCTGTTGCAACTGGTTGAGATGAATATTGTTCACTTGAACAATAAAGTATTCTAATGCCTGACTTGCCTTTTGTTGCTGTTGGGTTTCGTCAGACACATCATAGCAACGATAAGGCGGAGTCACTCCCAATATAAATTTCTCTTGTTCAGCTTCTAACAATTCAACGGCTGTGTTAGCAGCAAGCGAATTCTTCTGAAAAGGAAAAGAGGTAACTATACTGGCAACTATAGAAGCAATAGCTGGGCAGAGTACAGGGAGCCACTTGAGCCAAGCTTGTCCTGCTTCTAATTTGTCTACCAGAACTAAAATTGGTGTGACTCCTGATAAAATCACTGTCGCAATTTGCAAACCATAGTAAAGGTTCCTTGATACACTTCTAATTCTTTTATAATCGTCAATCAAGTCTTGGCTGTATTGTAAAGCCTTCCCTCTTGTCAGAGTCAGCGTATCTTTATCCCAGGAATTAGGATTGGTCAATAGATAACTATAGAGTTCAGCTTTTTTGGTGAGTTCAGACTGATAAGCAGCCTTCTTATAGTTATGAAATACTTGTCTATTGATCAGCAGCAAAAAAAACAAAAAAGTTAGAGATACCGCTCCAGAAATTACAACTGTTTTATCATCTGAAAGAAAAACAATGAAGAGTCCAGAAGAGACAAAAGCTGCAAGTAATAAATACTCAATTACCTTCAAGTTAAACAACTTTTTCTCATCTGATGGGGAGGATAAATTTTCAATCCTATCAGAAATCTTGCTTTGGTTTTTTTGCTCAAGATTAGTTAATTCAGAAGTAGTCATTGCCTCTTACTCAATTCGTTATCGGGTGAAATGTAGCAATAAAATGAATAGCAACAAGTAGAATTGCTTTGAGGGGGTAGAAGTCAGGATAAGTTCGCCAGAAAGCATCTTCAACTTTTGCTTAGACATCCCTTATATTAAGGATCTCAGGTAGTTTCTACCTTCCTAAAACCTTATAGCATTTGCTAGTATATCCCACTTTGCGATTGACTAGTTGGCTTATAATGCTTTACAAAAGTCAAAAATGTTTCTTTCGGTTGAGTAAAATCATTTAAGTCCAATAACGTCTAGTCAATCTTAACCATACATACATTTGATTGATAATGCAAGGATTTTTTGGTAGTAAATTTACGTAGATAAAAAATACTTTTGAGATGAGTAGCGTGATTGCCCCAAAAAATATATGATTTGGACTTTGCAATACTTGAATTGTTTTTTTTAGGGATTTCCAACAAATAAATTATTCAATCTTGTGGGGTGGACGTCTCGCCCGCCCACCCCACAAGATGTAGTTGAGTCTTTTTTTATCTGGAAGTCCCTTAGAATTTTCATCCTATCCGGGGTGTTAAGGTGTCGCGCAGAGATTGGCGAGAACTATTTCCAGAGGAAATTATGCAAGAGTTTGTGATTTATCAAGATATCCTTCAAAAAGGAAGACAGCAGGAAGCGCTAGCACTGATAAGATGCGAACAATTGCAGAAATTAACGAGAAAATCAGCCGCCAACGTGCGGTAGTGTTGACAACTGAAGAATTAAAAGCACGAGTTGTAGAAATCGGTGTTACTAAAGCTGCGAAAGAAGTTGATGTAATTACCACTGGTACCTTTGAGCCAATGGAATCAAGTGGTGCAATTATCAATCTTGGACACACTGACCCCCCGATAAAAATTCGCCGCTGTTGGTTAGATGGCGTGCCAGCATACTCTGGTTTTGGGGCAGTAGATTTATATTTGGGTGCGAGTTCTGCTATGGAAGCGATGGACGGCGAAGAAGTCCGAGAACGGGGCGGCGGTCATGTAATCGAAGATTTGATCGCTGGTAAACCTATACACGTAAAAGCGCAAGGACAAGTAACAGATTGTTACCCCAGAGCAAATTTTGAAACTACAATTACCAGTGACACAATTAATCAGTTTTATCTATTCAATCCGCGCAATCTTTATCAAAATTTTATTGTTGGTGTAAATGGTGGCGATCGCCCCCTCTTCACCTATCTCGGCCCTTTACAACCGCGTCTGGGGAATGCCGTTTACTCTAACCCAGGTGCGATTTCCCCCTTACTCAACGACCCCGATTTGCAACTCGTTGGTATAGGTACTCGAATTTTTTTAGGCGGCGGTGTTGGCTATGTCGCCTGGGAAGGCACTCAGCACTTCCCCTTACAAAAGCGTTTAGCTAATCGTACACCGATTGGGCCTTCCGCCACTTTAGCTTTAATTGGTGATGCCAAGCAAATGGATGCTCATTGGGTGCGGGGGTGTTACTTCAAAAGTTATGGCCCCTCATTGATGTTAGGCGTTGGTGTACCACTTCCTGTATTAAATGAACAAGTAATTGAACACTGTGCCGTGCAAGATCAAGACTTAGTAGCCCCAATAGTGGATTTTTCTATTCCCCGGCGCGTCCGTCCCACCTTTGGTTTAGTGAGTTACGCCCAACTCAAATCTGGGCGAATCACCATTGAGGGCAAAGCAGTACGCGTTGCCCCCTTAGCGAGTTTGTTTTTTTCTAGGCAAGTCGCCCTAGAGTTGAAAAAGTGGATCGAAGCAGGTACGTTTACCCTTACAGAACCAGTTTCCCCAATTCCGATGGAGCGATCTTTTCTACCCCAAGACCGTCGGACGGATTTTTGACGCTGGGGGCTGGGGACTGGGTATTGGGTACTGGGTATTGGGTACTGGGTACTGGGGACTGGGGACTGGAGACTGGAAAAATTAGTTGAACTGTAGTATTTAATCTAATCCCCAATCCCTAATCCCTAAT
>NZ_JABXKM010000122.1 GCF_017115025.1 Nostoc sp. NOS(2021)
CCCTGCTCCCCCTGCTTCCCACTCCCCACCTAGCCTACAATTATTAAAAGCTACTTAACATTTCTTTTGATTATGCAGCCAAGTACAGCCCCCTCTACAAACCCAACTCCTGGTAAATATTGGCAGTGGCGAGGGCACAACGTTTACTACGTGCGTGCGGGAGAAAAACAATCGCAACGTCCGCCCTTGCTTTTGGTACATGGATTTGGTGCTTCTACAGACCACTGGCGCAAGAATATCACAGGATTGTGTCAAGATTTTGAAGTATTTGCGATCGACCTTTTGGGATTTGGGCGATCGGCAAAACCGAAATTGCAGTATAGTGGCGACTTGTGGCGCGACCAACTTGATGATTTTATCAGTGAAGTAATTGGTCAAAAAGCAGTATTGGCAGGTAATTCCCTTGGTGGCTATGCTGGCTTGTGTGTTGCAGCACAGCGTCCCGACAGTGCGGCTGGTTTAGTTTTACTCAATAGTGCAGGGCCTTTTAGCGAAAGCCAGCCTACATCTGAGCCTGAAGCTTTACAATCAGAAATTCAGCCACCTAAACAAACCTCTTCTTTACAGAAACTTCTGGGTGACGGTGTTAAGTGGATTCTTCAACAACCTTTAGCCCAGTTTTTGTTATTTCAATACGTGCGACAACGTTGGGTGATTCGCCAAACTCTAGAAAAAGTTTATCTTGACAAGAGTGCGATTACAGACCAATTGGTAGAAGAAATTTATCGCCCTGCTTACGATGCTGGTGCAATGGAAGTATTTGTGTCAGTCTTTAGCACTCCTCAAGGGGAAAAAGTTGATGTGCTACTAAAGCAATTAAATTGTCCTTTATTGATGTTGTGGGGAGAAGCTGACCCTTGGATGAATGCTAGAGAACGTTCCCAAAAATTTCGTCAATATTATCCTGAACTCACAGAACATTTCTTAACAGCCGGTCATTGTCCCCATGATGAAGTACCCGATAGAGTCAACCAACTTTTAGGCGATTGGGTTTTGTCTATTACCAAGTGAATAAGCTTTAGACATCTCCAAACGGGGAGTGTCAAAACAATCCCTCCAATTCAGCGAATTTACGCAAACGTGGTAAACACTGACGCTGATAAAAACTGCTTAATGTCGGAATTGACAGCCCAAATTCCTCAGATAATTCTCTCCAGCTAACTTCCGGGGGTAGGCGTTTGAGAATTAACACCTGACAATTCACATCTGGACGCCCTTTAATGTAAGTACCGCGCAGTTCTCCTTTAGAATCTGTCTTAACCCATATCTCCAAGTCTTCTAGAATGGGAGGTGCTTGGGGAATAGCTGGGAGGTTATCTACAGGATCAATGGTGTCACTTATTCCACCCGATGTAGACTGACGAACCCGAAGAGGGACTTTTGTGGCTTGTTCCCGTTTCTGGTTAATGTAAAAGTCTTGTAGTCTCCGTTTTAGATAAGCATTCAGCCAGGTGATGATACTGCCATAGGTGGGGTCATAGATTTGACCTGTCAAACCTTCACAAACATTGCGGCAGAAATACAACCAAGTTTGTTGTAGTGCATCTTGATAGTAGGGAGTACTTTCCCTCCAGAGTCTACTTGCTGTCAAGCGAATAATTTGCGTGAGCAGCTTCTGACGCTGAGGACTTCCAGATGGGTGTCCACAGGCTTCGGTAACTAAGCGGCGTAGCTGTTCATCGAATTGAACCATGACAATCTTGGGGCAGAAAGCAAGAATATCTTAGTATTGCGTATAACAAGTCCCTAAAAAATACCTTTCGTCAAGATGTTGGCGAGTGGGGAATGGGGAATGGGGATTTTGAGTCTTTGAACTGGATGAACAAGTCTCTAATTTTCCCTACTCCCTACTCGCCACTCCCCTCAATATAATCCCAGCCAGGACATGAAATTTTCCCACCAAGAATATCTCAGATTACCTACACTCAGCTTCATTTTGTTGCGAATGTCTTGAATATTCCAGTTGGTTAGTTTAGCCAGAGTTTGCGCCTCTTGTTCAAAACGCTTGGGCAAAGACCGCTTATATTCTCTACCCGCCTGACACTTGAGTTCCCCTTGGAACGGATGTTGCAAAACATAACGCCCTTGGAAAGATTCACTGTTGGCAGTTTGTTGGAACATCAGGTCTTCAGGGAATTTGTCGCGGGTGTAGCGGACATGCAACCGGGAGATGAAGACATTACTACTAGGAGAGGAACGACGAAAGCTGGGGGGTACTGGCACATTACTTGGAGAATTATCATCTAGCCAAAATACGCCTGCTTGCTTGAGTTCCTCTTGGGTTAGGGGATCAGCAGAACAGGGATCGCAACTACTCATGTCCCAAGCGTATTCCAAAAAACCAACTTTCCTGTCTTCTTTGGTGTAGACAGTTTGAAACATGGATTTGTAGAATTCACCAAATTCATCTTTGACAAACAAGGGAATGTTTGCGTCGGAGGGGATTTTCACTGTCCGGTAGTTAGTGATTTCTGCCTGTCCTTGGGGTGAAAGGATGTAGACAATCAAATCCTGCTCTGTCGTCGCATTGATCATGCCCAAACGAATTGGCAGCATGAATTTAGGTGATTGGTAGGAAATTTGTAGCGGACGGAGGAACTGGTAGCCAGATTTCTCGAATTTATCTAAGTTGACTTTGGCAACAAAGAATTTCATTGAGGAGCGAATATAAGGCTGAAGTAACTGTTTTGCTCCTCTAGGGATTTTGTAGCCATTGCGTTTGAGCCAAGTTTCTAGTCCGCCAGATTCTTTAGCGCTGAGGATCAAAATGTCGTATTCGCCGACGTTAAAACGTGCTTCGATTGTCACACCCAAACTGCGATCGCCCCTGGCACTTCCCGCCTCACTTCTCGCTGCTGCTGGCGCTGGTGCTGAATCGACCCGATCGGTATTACCTGTTGGGGCACAAGGATCTGGGTCAAAATATTCTACCAATCGCGGCGCACTAAAAGCATCCAAGCGCTGGATAATCTTGGGTTCAACCACACGAACTTGCTCTTTTTGCAGCACCGTTGGCACAGGTATTACTATTGCAAAATCTTTGACCTCACCTTGAAAGTCGTTTGCCATTGTCATGACAGTGCGATCATCATCCCGCGCTATCACCACCTGAGAAGCTTTGTTATACAGCTTTGTATCAGCTTTGGCTACATAAAATCCACAAAATGCCCAAGCTACCGGTGCAAAGCACAAAACAGCTACAATTACCAATAATAATGGCGTTAAAAGTCGAAAAAACTTCATTTTATACCTCTACTTTTTTAGTGCTGAGTTAAGAGTTAAGAGTTAGGAGTTAAGAGTTTTCCCTCATCTCCAGTCTTTTTCTTCTCTACGAGACGCTGCGCGAACAATTTTGAATTTTGAATTTTGAATTTTGAATTGATTTCTCCCTCTTGCCAAGAAAATCGCGGGGCTAACCAAAGAACATCTATCAGAATGGTCAACGGTGCAAGGACAAACAGCGCCCAGAAGACTGCTGTGGAAACAAAGAAATAATTTCGCAGGATAAAAGTTAATCCGGCGATGCACACTGCCCAAACTACACGCCCAATTCGGGAATTGGGGATCGATCGCGGATCTGTAATCATAAATAGGGCGAACAGCAGCAAAGACCCGCTCATCAATCGGTGCCAGTAAACATCCCAAGTCCAACCCAGCCAGAGATTGCGAATCGCTTCCAGCAAGGAGTAAGCACCCAAAAAAGCTGCTGTGGTATCCCAGCGACCAACGCGTTGCAAAATCATGCCGCCAGTGCCGACAAATAATAGCGCATACCACCACTCTTCACCCCATTGTCCCGGCGAAACCCAAGCATCGGGGGTCAGAATCAAGGCAGATATGATGCCAAAATTGGCGGGATTAAAGAAATGCTTATCACCGACTTGGAAGATAAATTTGCTAGCGATCGCAATTGCTGCGGCTATTGCCATTGTCGTCCAATGATCAGCCCGCAACAGCAGGCTTAATCCTAAAGATGTAATTAAAGCACTGCGAAGATTGGGGATTTGTTCTTTGCCTGTTACCCATGACAATATCCATTGGGTTGCAAGACTGGTGGCGATCGCTACCCCAATTAACTCTGGTCGCAGCGTCCAGTCTCGTGTACCGATTCCCAAGACTAGGAACAAGCCCAGAAATAGAATTTGATAATCTCGTATATCTTTGAGCAACATTACCCTTTCATTCAGGGATTCCCCGTAGATTTGTCATCAATCTAGACGAGTGCTAACTCAAATAATGTTGGTGTTACAGATTTTGTTACAAAATAGAGCAGTAAATCTAAAAACCCTCAAGGATAAAGTCAGAGATAGAAATGTATTCAGGGTATGGGAGTAGAACGCAGAGAGGCTTGGTGTTAGCTTTGTTTTTGCCAGAGGAAAAAGCGAGCAATAAGTTCAACATGTATCTCGTGGCGATCACCCGTACTTCGACGTTGCACGGAGTTTCGAGTTCTGAAGTGCAAGTGCCGAGTTCTAAGCACGGAGTTTCGTGTTCTGAGGTGCAAGTGCCGAGTTCCAAGCACGGAGTTTCGTGTTCTGAGGTGGAAGTGCCGAGTTCTAAGCACGGAGTTTCGTGTTCTGAGGTGGAAGTGCCGAGTTCCAAGCACAAAGTTTCGTGTTCTGAAGTAGAAGCAGAGCTATTTCATTCTCATCTAGACCGCCTCAGAATGAATTCTGAGTCTAATAGCGAAAGTTGTCTTAAGACGACTGAGAAGCTGCGGAAAGATATCCTGTGCTTCCTTGCCCCTCCTGTGGCGATCGCTTGCCAAGGCATCCAATTTGGTTAGAATATTAAGGCATTGTATTGGGGTGCGATCGCAGTTTCCTAAGCAACACCTACAAAAAGTTGTCAGCAGCAGATAAACGCAAAATGCAACTAGCTCCCCTGTTCCCCATTTTCTACCGCATTCTCCAGCCCAGTTTTCCCAACTGCCTTTGGGCTGGAAATCTCGATTCTAAAGCGATCGCACTCACATTCGATGATGGGCCCCATCCTCAATACACACCCGAAGTCTTGGCAGTATTAGACCGCTACAACATTACTGCGAGTTTTTTTTGGTTGGGTGTTTGCGTCAACCGTTCACCAGCGATCGCTAAAGCTGTTAGCGATCGCGGCCACTGGATCGGATTGCATGGCTACGATCATCGCTCTTTTCCGATGCTTTCCCCAAATGACCTGAAGGAGAGTTTAGAAAAAACCCAAACTGCCATCTACAATGCCTGCAATCTGCAACCTGAACAAGTGCGAGATGTTCGCCCCCCCAATGGTTTATTTACACCTGCGACTTTAAAATTGTTCTTTCAGTGGAATTACCGCCCAGTTATGTGGAGTGTTGTCCCAGAAGATTGGGTGCGGCCAGGTATCACCACCGTAGTAGAGCGAGTTATGCAGCAGGTCAAAAATGGTTCGCTGATTGTTTTGCATGATGGTGCTTACGGTGGAGAAGATGTTGCTGCCATAATTCAAATTCTGATTCCGCAACTGCTACAACAAGGCTATGAGTTTGTGACTGTTGATACTCTGTGGCAGCAAATTAAGACCAACTAAAGTAAAGTTAGCGATCGCCAATTTTAATTATTGGATAGCGATGGCTGCGCCAACGCCAAGGGCGATCGCACCAAGCTAGTTTACCTCAAAGGTTTTTTTGATGTCATTTAAAAATGGCTGCAAGAGCCTCACAATTCAGTTTATAACCAAAAAACTTCTCAATAGTCAGTTTTATACTCTTGAGGAGCCAGCTAATGCTATGTATGTAGATGTTTCCGAGCCGCCTCAAGTATTTGTGGAAAATATCAGAACGGCTTTAGGGATTTAGTTAACTTAGTAAAATACATTCTAAAAATACCAAATTCTGTGAGGACTACAGGCTTTGGTATTACTAAGATCGAGAAAGTTGAACAACTATTGTCCAATACCTATCCAGTTAATGTACCATCTATATTGGTTAGCAAGGGCAGGACTTATAGTGGCATTATCGGAGAAGCGAACATAAACACGAAAACCTATTGGTGTTGGGTAATAAATTGCTGACCCTCCAGTAGTCTGCCAGTGATAACCATCACCACCTATAGATGTAACGTATTTTGGAGTAGAGGTAAAATTTGCTCCACTAGTATCTACATCAACATAAATTCCGTTAGTGTAAGGTTGCCAATTTGTAGCACCCGGTGTTGTAGAACCAGCAGCAATTTTTGTGATACCAACAATACTAGTATTACTTGTCTGAGCTTGAGCTACAGTAGACTGTACTAGTGGAAAACATAATACTGTTGTAGCAAACAAAGTTAAAGTAGATGCAATAAACTGTTTTGTCTTCATTAGCCTTAAGTCCTTTTCTTACACTAGACATCTCCAAAATAGTAATATTCTCTGGTAAAAGAACATTAGGATAAGTTTTTTGACACAAAAATATCAAGCACTCTTTGAGCAGTCTAATATGCTGTTACTAAGTATATACGTAAAAGAGCAGTTTACACCTAAATTTTTGTAAACGTATAATTAAGTTAATAAATGCAGGCGTATGGTTATGAGTTTGTGACTGTTGATACTCTGTGGCAGCAAGCTAAGGCTAACCATTGACTGTTACACATTTTAAAAATAGGTGAAGTTAATAATTTGCTCTAAATCAGGCTTTCCCATAAATTATGCCAGAGCAGTTTCCGATCATTGACGTTCCCCTAGATGCCCCGGAGGCTGATGAAGATTTGGGAACCAAAGAAAAGTTCTGGTTTCGCCATCAGTATTTAGGTCGTTGCCTATTCAAGAAAGCTAGACCAAACACAGGAGAAGATTGGGCAGAGAAGATTGCAGCCCAGTTGAGCGAATTACTTGGGCTACCCCACGCTGATTATGAACTGGCGGTATACAATGGCAAAAATGGTATTGTTTCACCCTCATTTTTGCCGCATCCAGAAGTTGCAATTCTCATCCTTGGTAATGAAATTATGGCTCGGATAGTATCCGATTATCCACAAGATTCTAAAGACTTATCCCAACACACAATAGACAATGTATTCAATGCAATCGGAGATGCTTTAGTCAATTTGCCTATCAATTGGACACCACCAGAGGGAATTAGTCATCCGACAGAAACTTTTGTTGGGTATTTACTTTTAGATGCTTGGATTGGGAATAGCGATCGACACCATGAAAATTGGGCATTCATCAGTTTGGAAGAGAAGATTTATTTAGCACCAACCTATGACCATGCCTCCTGTCTTGGTAGGAACGAGTCTGATTCTAAAAGGAAAAGTAGGCTAATCACAAAAGACACTGGCTTTTCTGTCCAAGCGTATGTGGAAAAATGCAATTCTGCGTTGTATGCTAGAGTTGGCGATCAAAAAACTCTCAAGACTTTTAATGCATTTTGTGAAGCGCAAAAACGGTATCCAGATGCAGCGAGGGTATGGTTGAATAATTTAGCAAGGGTGTCAAGCAATGATACGTTAAAGCTTTTTGAGCGTATTCCATCTAATCGCATATCGCAAACAGCAATTGAATTTGCACAGAAGATATTGGAATTAAATCAAAGTAAGCTGCTGGACACCCTAGTATGAAAACACTTTTTTTAGCTTGGCAAGATCCTAATAGTCGTGTTTGGCTTCCCATTGGTCGCTTAACATTTGACGGAAAAAAATATCAATTTGTATATACGCAAGGTGCTGTAAAAGCTCAAACTGAACATAATTTTCAGCTATTGTATTCCTTCCCAGACTTAAACAAAGAATACACATCAGTTGAACTGTTCCCCTTGTTTTCTAATCGATTAATGCGACGCTCTCGCCCTGACTACAAAAATTATATTGAATCGCTAAATATTCCCGAAGGTGAAGACGATCCAGTTAGCATTCTTTCTCGGAGTGGTGGACGCAAGGTAACAGATTATTTTGAAGTTTTCCCATGCCCACAACCAGATGAGAATGGTTTATACCACATCCATTTTTTTGCACATGGACTGCGACACCTTCCTCCTGGTGCAACTGAACGGATTAATCAATTACAAACAGGTGAACTCTTATATTTAGCGAACGAATTTCAAAACCCCTATGACCCGCGTGCATTGCTATTATGCACTGAAGATCATTACATCGTAGGTTATTGCCCTCGGTATATTGTGGATGATGTTTTTAAACTCAAGAACAAAAATTCAGAACTTCTAAAAGTAAAAGTTGAGCGCGTTAACCCAGTACCGACACCTCTCCAACTGCGTTTATTGTGCAATATGACCGCAGAATGGCATGAAGATTTTCGTCCATTTTCTAGTCGGGAGTATCAGCCTTTGGTAGCTGATATCCCAGTAATTTATGCTAGTTCCTAGAGTTGATGTGCGGCTAGAAAAGCTTCGACTTCAGCAGCAGTAGGTTGAGAAGCGATCGCACCTGCTTTAATGGTAGTCAGCGCTCCAACAGCACTAGCATAGGTGACAATGCGTTTTGCTGTTTCTGCATCCCGCAAGCTGTGGATACCATATTGACTCAGTTGGTGGATGAATCCTGCCAAAAAGCTATCCCCTGCACCAGTTGTATCAACTACGGGGATAGAAAACGAGGGTAATTTGCCTTCATTCTCACCCAGACAGTAGGTGCAACCGTTTTCCCCATCTGTTACTAGCACTCCCTCAATTGAAGCCAGACGGTAAGTAATGGCTCCGGGATCTGCGGTTTCAAATAGCCATTCAGCTTCTTCTTTGGAGAGTTTGAGGAAATCGACTCGCTTAAATAATTCTGGAATTTTTTGATGAGCGATGTTTGGCTCATCCCAAAATACAGGACGCCAGTTGACATCCAGCACAATCTTCAGGTCGTAATGTTCTGCTAACTCTAAGGCGCGGTGAATTGCCTCTTCACTTTCAGGATAAGCTAATTCCAAAGTACCCAAAACCAGAAAATCTGCCTCTTGAAACAGCGAATTTGGCAATTGTTTAGCTTGCAGGTGAGTATCGGCAAATTCTGAGCTATCATACCGACCAAATCCGGCGAAGGTGCGATCGCCAGCCAGATCCCGTGTAACATAAACTTGCCGCGTTGGTGCTGTGGGATGGCGTTGTACCCCCGTCGTCTCTACACCTACATCTTGTAATAGTTTGACCAGTGCATTCCCTGGTTCATCTTCGCCAACCGCTCCGATAAAACCGGCTGATGTCCCCAGCTTGACTAAAGCACAGGCTACATTAGCTGGTGCCCCTCCTGGGTAGGGAGTCCAAGATTTCACTTCTTCCAGCTTTAGCCCCAATTGATCGGCTAAACAATCAAACAAAATTTCACCAAGGCACAAAACACGGGGATTGCTCATCTCATTTTCAATTTTAGATTTCGATTTGGGATTAGGAATTTACAGTATAAAATCTACAATGATTTTTGCTAATCTGTCGCCAGTCCTTCATAGAATTAAATAGCAATTTTAACTACTCCATAACATGTATATGCTTCTAATACCTCCAAAAGTATCTCAGTGAATAAACTATGATTTTATCAAAGTGCTTGTAATATTTTATACTTAAAATTTCATAAATTATATTTCTAGCAACTTGAAATCCAAATAAAATATTGACAATAGTATTACTGCTAACACTTGAAACCCCTACCAACAAAAGAATCCTCTAGAATTAGAAAGAGCGATTAAGTACATATACCAACAGAGGATAGAAATAGTCATGGCTGGTGGCAAGTCTGAGACCCCCGTTAGTCTATCAGACAGAGAACTGCAAATTATCGACTTAGTGGCCACTGGCTTAACTAACCAAGAGATTGCAGGAAAACTGGAGATTAGCAAGCGTACAGTTGATAACCATATCAGTAATATTCTCACCAAAACTGAGACAGAAAATCGAGTAGCTCTTGTCCGCTGGGCTTTACAGTGGGGCAAAGTCTGTTTGAATGATGTCAATTGTTGTCTTCTGCCTAACCAGATCGAATAAACAATTTACTAGTAGCAAGGTAATTGCTCTGGTTTGGTATATTCAAGAGCCAATGAATGAGGTTTACTGATTGTTCCCCTCCTCACGCCTAAGTTTTCAGTGTGAACACTCTACCAAAAGTTCCGAGTCCTTCACTCAGCCGGAGTTTATGTTAGTGGAGCCAGCTGACCCTCGGACTCGGAAACTATAAAGATCAGAATTCCTTTCCAAATTCAGCAGAACAGATGTAGGACTTACGCATCAGCAACGAAAAATTAAGGGTTTGAGCAGGGCATTAGGGACTGGGGGCTTTTAAGAAGCAGGGAGCAGGGGGAGCAGAGGGTAATAATTAATAACCAATGCCCAATGCCCAATGCCCAATGCCCAATGCCCAATGCCCAATACCCAATACCCAATGCCCAATACCCAATGCCCAAACTCAACAATCATCCACAAAAATTAGTAACAATTCAGTGGCGCAAGCGTTACATTTGAAAGAAATCTATGTTGCTCCATCGGCTTGGAGAGCAGTGTTCCAATGAATACTTCTACTTCTTTTCAGGGTGGCTCGTTTCACTTTGAATTTTTTAACTTTGATTTTACCTCACCTGTATCTGAGAAAGTTCCGACCCCAGAATACCGACCTTTAGACTTTCCGCAACCCACACAAGATGCCGACTTACTCAGGCAGCTATCGTTTATTCCAGGGTTGAAAGAAATTTTGATGCTGCGGCAGGTTCACGCTTTAGAACACGCTACTGTTTGGGTTCTTAGCGAATCAAAAAGTGCCTATCCTGCCAAAGGAGAACCCACTAACATTCAACTAGATAACGAACTATTAGGCGGTTTGTCTACTGAGCAGGGATTCTACCTCTATGGTGAGGTAAATATTAGTGATTTGCGGCGTGCGGTCACACTTGCTCGACACCGCCTCACCAGTGGAGAATGGGATTTGGCTGTACATCCGCGTTGCGGCACAAATTTATCAGTAGCAATGCTCTTAACAGCTGGACTAGCTGTCGGTGTGCATCTGTTACTACCATTTCGACCAATAGAGCAACTTATAGGTTTAGGGTTCGCCGCGACGACAGCCGCTGAACTCGCACCTGATTTAGGTTCTATGGCCCAGCGTTACCTAACGACTGCTATTCCTTTTAACCTAGCAATTGAAAATATTACCCGTACACGCGATGTTTGGGGGCGTGAGGCACATTTTGTTAAAGTGGGCTGGCAAGATTGAAGAGACTTCAGAGAATGAGGGGGGAAACAATTCAAAATTCAAAATTACTCCCCCATTCCCCATTCCCCTAATAAAATTATGAGAAAACTTTACTTCTTACTCCCCGGTACAGATGGCAAATTTGCTTGTGGTGGTCTTTGGGCAGAACTAAAAGCATTTAATTTAGTTCAGCATATTTGTAGTGCTGATGTTGTAACTTACCGTCAACGGGAAAAAGATCAGCTTTTTATCGATGATTTGCTAAAAGAGAAAAATTTAAGTGATGTAATTTTTGTGATCAGTTGGGGATTTGATATAGCTCAACTTGTGGCTAAACTTAAGCAATACAATGTTGTTTACCATGCACATAGCGCAGGTTATCCATTTAGACTACCTGCGAGTATTCCGATCATCACTGTTAGCCGCTATACAATGGGATATTGGGGAGAAAAATCACCCAATTCTCTGATTTATTATTTGCCCAATCAAATTTCTGATGAGTTTCAAAATTTAGGTCTGAAACGGGATATTGATGTTTTAGTTCAGGCTCGGAAATCTTCTGAGTATTTAATTAAAGAATTAATTCCAGCCTTGCAAAAACGTTGTAAAGTATTGGTTGTTGACTCTTATGTAGAGGATTTACCTGGACTATTCAACCGAGCTAAGGTTTATCTCTATGATTCGGCTGAGTACTGGGCACAACAGGGTGTTAGTGAAGGATTTGGTCTGCAACCAATGGAAGCTCTTGCCTGTGGTTGTCAAGTATTTTCTAGTGTCAACGGTGGACTGGCAGATTACTTAGATCCGGGGTTTAATTGTTATAAAATTGCTGGATATTCACAAGAATATGATGTCCAACGTATTATGAAGGTAATTAATTCTTCAGTAGCAGTTAGCTTGTCTGAAGAGTTTTTAGTTGAGCATCGGACTGAAAATATTATTAAGCGTTTTCAAGTTATTCTGGATGAGTTAAATGAGTTTTTTGACCACAAAATCCAGCAGCCGTCTAATATTAAGAGTTTGACGAGAATACGTATGGCAAAATTACTCGCTCAGAGGATATACGGTAAGTTGAGAAAAAAATATTTTAAGCAATAGAAACGAACCACAGAGGCGCAGAGAACACAGAGAGAAGAGAGGAAATTGAATGAGTCGGCGGTTATTAGTTACGGGGGGTGCGGGGTTTATTGGGGCGAATTTTGTGCATCATTGGTGTCAGGTTTATCCAGATGATCGGGTGGTGGTATTGGATGCTCTTACTTACGCGGGGAATCGTCTGAATTTGGCGCTGGTTGAGGGAGGAGATAATTTTCGGTTTGTGCAGGGGGATATTTGCGATCGCACCATTATAGATCAGTTACTAGCAACCGAAAATATTGATGCGATCGCCCATTTTGCCGCTGAATCTCATGTTGATCGTTCGATTCTTGGGCCAGCTGCTTTTGTGCAAACTAATGTGGTGGGAACTTTCACGCTGCTGGAAGCTTTTCGCCAACATTGGCAGGCAAAAGCACAGCCATCTGATTATCGTTTCCTGCACGTTTCGACTGATGAAGTCTACGGTAGTCTGGGCACAGATGACGCAGCTTTTTGTGAAACTACACCCTACGCTCCCAATAGTCCCTATTCAGCTTCAAAAGCTGGGAGTGATCATTTAGTGCGTGCTTATTATCATACTTATAAACTTCCAACCATTATCACAAATTGCTCTAATAATTACGGCCCTTATCAGTTTCCCGAAAAGCTAATTCCCCTGATGTGTATCAACACTTTGATAGGTAAACCATTACCTGTTTATGGCGATGGTAAAAATGTGCGGGATTGGCTTTATGTGGGCGATCATTGTCATGCTCTGGATGTGGTAATTAATCATGGTCAACCAGGGGAAACATACAATATTGGTGGCAATAATGAGGTAGAAAATATCAACCTCGTGCAACTTTTGTGTCAAATGATGGATGAATTAGCACCTGATTTACCAGTCCGTCCAGCAAAGCAGTTGATTACCTTTGTCAAGGATAGACAAGGACATGATCAAAGATATGCAATTAATGCAAAGAAAATTAAAACTCAGCTTGGTTGGACGCCTTCAGTAACAATTGCTGAGGGTTTACGTTTAACTGTTGAATGGTATCTCAATCATCGTGATTGGTGGGAACCTCTGCTGTCTGCGGAATATCAAGCTTACTATCACAAAAATTATCTGTAGAATGGCCTAAAATGGTGCTAACTCTAACCAGTAACGGTCTCAAATTTTTATGGGGAACTAATTTGTCATAATGTAAGCGACCAATAATTATGCCTGGATGTCTATTTTGATTTTGAGCAAATTCTTCAATCGCTTCACGAGAAAAGACTTTTTTACTGCTGATAATAAATTCATTTAATGTCTGAGAATTTATTAACCAGTTAGCGGCTTTTTCATTAGCTTCTTTTTCTTCCTCATTTTCTTCTAACGTATCCAAGTTATCTAAATAAGCTCCTTGATGTCCTAAAACAATATGTGCTAACTCATGCATGAGGGTGAACCAGAATGAATCTATCCGGTCATATCTCAATGTCAACGCGATAATGGGATTGCTGTTTAAATATAAGGCTGCACCATCCAAATAGGTTTTGCTTAAATGCGGCACAATTAGAAAATGTACACCTAAATCTGCTAGCAATTTAGGAATCCGCACGATACTTTCTACTTGTTTAGCACAAGCAAGAATTTCAGGGATAGCAATCTCTAGTTTTTTGCGTTCAAAACTAGCAACGGTTTGTTGTTTCGCTAGGTTCTCAACTCGTTTTACCCAAGTTATGCGAGAAGTTGCCTCTGGCTCTCGATACTCGGAACAACGGAAATTAACATTTAGTTGGAGTATTTCATCTAAGGAAGATATGCCGAAAAAATTACAGATTTGCCGTTCTAAGTCATCAATCGAATCTGCTGCTTGAATCCACTTATTTTTGATTAGTTCAGAGATGGGGGCAATTGTATACAATCGGCTTTTACGAGCTATATCTTGCTCCTTTTTTTCTTTTCCTACTAGATGAAGTCGATACTTTACTTCAAGATTTGTCCAAAACTCTGGAGAAGTACCCAAGGCTTGAGAGAGTTCGATAGCTGTTTCAGGTGTAATTTGCTGGCTTCCGTGAATAATTTCATTCATGGTTTGAACTGGACGCCCCATAATTTCTGCTAAATCTTTCTGTGTCCAGCCGCGAGCTTCTAATTCTCGACTTAAAATTTTTCCTGGTGTTGGTACTTTTGCTGGTGCTAGCTTCTGGCTCATATTGCTGTCTCCCCTGCTGCCTTGGTTAGTGGTAGTCGGGGTGAGACAATATCCGAGCGCCTTCATGATGGAATTCACGTTTTCAAGGCGCGGGTTGCCATTACTGGATAAGGCTTTTTGCAATCCCCGGCGTGTCATGCCTGTTTGCTCGGCTATCTCACTAATTCCCCGTACACGCGCAACGACGCGCAAGGATGCCAACAACGCGCCGGAATCGTTGTCTTCTGCATATTCCTGAAATATCTCGGTCAAATAATCGTCGATTTCTTCCGGGTGCTTACGGAAGTACTCTTCTTCAAATTCATCAAGTGTTCTAAATTTTCTCACCGCTTAGGTACTCCTTCCAGTAAGCTTTTGCGTCTTTGATGTCCTGATTCTGTGTGCTTTTGTCGCCTCCACACAGTACGACAACAATATTTTCAGCATCTTCACCGAAATAGACGCGATAACCAGAACCAAAGAACATTCGCAACTCGCTCAAACCATCTCCTATAGGCGCAACATCGCCATAATTGCCTTGTTCAAGGCGGCGTAAGCGTTGCAGGATGTGTCGTTTTCCTTGTTGGTCGCGTAAATTATCCATCCACTCTGCAAACGGCTCGTAACCGTCTTGATTCGCATAGATGATAATCTCTTTTGGTTGTGCTTCTTTGGCCACCTTCAATCTCTACTTTTATTTATAACAGATGCAAACTATAATTCGCACTATTTTTCTAGAGAACCCCAAAGTTGGAATCTTCAACTACTTTCAATAAATTATCAGGCTCTCACAGTTTCTGTAGATAATGACTATCCTTGAATATAAGGGAATCACATCAAAGTAAATTGCCAGCAGGTGTAAGATGCTGCAAGCAGAACAGATATTACAAGATCGTTATCAAATTCAACGCCAACTCGGTAACAATGGAATTCGTCAAACTTGGCAAGCATTGGATTTACAAGCCTCTGATGGCGAAAATTCGACCGTTGTGGTCAAACTTTTGGCCTTTGGCGGTACTGTGCAGTGGGATGATTTGAAACTTTTTGAGAGGGAAGCACAAATTCTTAAACAGCTAAATCATCCCCGCATTCCCCGATATATAGATTATTTTTGTATCGACGATCGCACACTCTGGTTTGCCTTAATACAAGAATATATCCCTGGTGAGTCGCTCAAGGAAAAACTTGCTGTTGGCAAAAGGTTTACTGAAAAGCGAGCGAGAAAAATTGCTGTTGAGATTTTAAATATTCTCACCTATCTACATGAGTTGAATCCAGGGGTGTTACATAGAGATATAAAACCGAGTAATTTAATCTGGGGTGAAGATAATCGGATTTATTTAGTTGATTTTGGCGCAGTTCAGGATAAAGCGGCAAGAGAGGGCGTTACTTTTACCGTTGTAGGTACTTATGGTTATGCGCCAATGGAACAATTTGGTGGTCGCGCGGTTGCGGCTTCAGACCTCTATGCACTGGGTGCGACTTTGATTCATTTGTTAACTGGGACTTCCCCAGCTGATTTACCACAGCAGGATTTGCGACTGCAATTTACAGACCGAGTTAATCTCAGTCCCAGTTTTGTTAGTTGGTTACAAAAGTTGATAGAACCTGCTCCAGAACAAAGATTTAGTAGTGCTAGCCAAGCGCTAAATGCTCTCAAATCTGGTTTGACTGTCAAATCTGCAAACAGGAATCAGCTTTTACCGCTAAAAGAAATAATCAACAATTCGGGATGCGGGATAAATAATCAGAATGAAACAGTCCCAGAGGAAATTCTCGGTTGGAATTGGGGCGCATTTCTGATGCCTTGGTTGTGGATGTGGCCGAATCAAACTTGGTATGGACTATTCTGTTTTATACCCCAAGTTGGTTGTTTAATGGCGATCGCACTTGGTGCTAAAGGCAATGAATGGGCTTGGAAAAGTAGACGGTGGCGCAGTATTGAACAATTCAAAGCGCATCAAAGAGGCTGGGCGATCGCTGGGATTCTAATTGGAGCGCCTATTAGTATTATGCTGTGGGTCGGCGCGATCGCTTTGCTCAAATCTGCACTGTAAGGCAGTCTTTTGGGTAAATATCAACCGAGGGTTTTTTAGGCAGATTAAGTATAAGAGGATGTTTGAAAAGATTGGGCGAATAGAATTCGCTACTACACAAAGCTTAGTCCACCTCCGTGGACTAGGAAAAAATCAAGAGTTTTTAACCTGCGGAGGCAGGTTTTGTCTGTATAGCCAAGCCAGTGCGTTGGGGAGGCAGTGCGTTGGGCGGCTCCGCCGACTTGAAGCAACTGCCGTCGGCTCCGCCGACTTGAAGCAACTGCCGTCGGCTCCGCCGACTTGAAGCATCTGGCGTGCGACTTCTAGTCGCCAGGGCTAGTAATAAATTAGACTTTTCAAACAAGCTCTAAAGGTTTAACAAATGGTTCAAATTCTTCAAGGAAAAGATATCACCCTCGCCCAACTTATTGATGAATTTGATCTACAACTTGCAAACGACGAACATTTTTTTTCAGAGTGGCAGGATGATTTACCTGAGTTGAGTGACTTAGAAAAGCAATCTCTTAACGAAGTCAAGACAGAATATTTGCATCTATCGAAATATCCTATTTTGGAACCTGTAGTTAAAATGGTGGTGCTATCTCCACTATTACGTTTAGCAGGTTTCTATCAACCGCCTTTCTACATCGCGTCGGAACAAGAAGTCAGAATTTCTTCTGAAGACGAAGGCACAATTATCAGAGGACGTATTGACATCTTGGTGTTGCATCCTCCATTTTGGGTTTTGGTTATTGAGGCAAAACGAGCAGAATATTCTTTAGTGCCAGCAATTCCACAAGCATTGGCTTATATGTTGGCAGATGCAACTTCAGCTAAACCTGTTTTTGGCTTTATCACCAATGGTAATGAATTTAGATTTATTAAGTTGACGAAACAGGGTACACCGAGATATGCATTATCTTACACACTGTCACTGAATCGTGGAGATGACCTACATACTGTTGTCAAAGTGTTAAAGCACCTAGCTCATTTAATTCGTAATTCGTAATCTTGTTGGGTGCGTTAGCCAAGGGCATAACGCACCATCCTAATACTTTCGCTAACAGACCCTATGAAAGTTTCATCACCAAGCGATTTATTATTAAATTGTTTAGCTGTAGATAATCAATAATGTTTTAAACTTGTAAAAATTTTATCGTCATAAATAATTGATATTATGCAAGCTCATTTTTCCGATCACTGGATATTAAAACTTCTCATAGTATTAACTACAACAAGTTTTTTGGGAGGAGTATTTGCTGGAATAGCTACTTTAATTATCACAAGGAAAAACAATTTTCCTATTGAAATATTTAGACTATTAATTGGGGCTATAGCAGGGTATGAAGCTCTAGTAATTTGGGACATTTTTTATCTTAAAGACAAGAATTTAAATGAGATACTTGAAGTAATTATTTCTCATAATCAAAATTTTCTTCATTATTTACCTATGGGTATATTGACTATATTTAATGCAATAGGTGCAATAGGTGCAAGTATAGCTATATTTATGATGAGAAAGGTATTTCGCTGGCGTTCATAAATTACTGAACTAAGTAGGTGGGCGTAAATAAAGTTAACTGGTGAGGGTCGTCATTTGTCATTCGTCATTGGTAAGGGTTTTAGGCGTGTTTACTTTTAGTAACATAGTTTGGTTTATTCCCACCTACCTACTTATAGCAATTCTATTTGATTTGTGAAAATCACAAGACTCAGATCCCCGACTTCTTAGAGAAGTCGGGGATCTCGTTGTTCACGAATGATTTAGGATTGCTATATAATCCAATACGGTTCGCTTAAGCCCAAAAAATAAAAATGTGTAGTTAAGGAACGAAACCTGACTTTTCAGGGGTTTGTTGGGTAACGCATTGCCTCAACCCAACCTACAAATATTCTTAACTACACAAAACCTGTCCCTCTCCATTCGTGAGAGGTTAAGGTCAGACATCATTTGTCAATAAGCAATAGTACCTAAAATAATGCTGAAAATCGGGGTCAGAAACACAATTTTTGAGCAGGCGATGCCTACGGTGGGCTACGCCTACGCATAATCTTGATAGCCATTATTTATTCTTGACCCATTATTTCAGTACTAGAGTTAACTTAATACCTGCGTTTCTCCTAAATTTTCAGCATAATCTCTAGTTGACAAAATTAAAATTATCTTAACCTCTCA
Source organism: Nostoc sp. NOS(2021) (assembly GCF_017115025.1). Classification (GTDB taxonomy): domain Bacteria; phylum Cyanobacteriota; class Cyanobacteriia; order Cyanobacteriales; family Nostocaceae; genus Nostoc. The sequence continues at coordinate 18,584 of NZ_JABXKM010000122.1, forward strand.
CCAATGGTCCCTCTCCAACTCGGAGAGGGACAGACTTGAACTTGAGTTCAAGGCAGGGAGAGGTTTGTCTAACTCACCTTAATTTGATACCCTACCAATTCCATTTCTATCAACTAACTTGCGATTCAACTACACCCACGGGACAAGAAACATTTGTCCCTCCTAAACCACAATACCCATTAGGATTTTTAGCGAGGTATTGCTGATGGTAAGCTTCGGCGTAGTAGAATTCAGGTGCATCCAAGATTTCTGTAGTAATCTTGCCATAACCTGCACCATTGAGAGCTTGCTGATAAGCTTCCCGCGATGCTTCTGCTAGCTGCTTTTGACTTTCGGAATATACATAAATTCCCGAACGGTATTGAGTGCCAGCATCATTGCCTTGGCGCATTCCTTGGGTGGGATTGTGGCTTTCCCAAAAGACTTTGAGCAGTTCGGCATAACTAATCACTTTGGGATCAAACACAACCAACACCACTTCATTGTGTCCGGTTCGTCCACTACATACTTCTTCATAAGTGGGATTGGGTGTGAACCCAGCAGCGTAACCGACTGCGGTGGTGTAAATTCCTTTAAGTTGCCAGAATTTGCGTTCTGCACCCCAAAAACAGCCCAAGCCAAAAATTGCCATCTCTAATCCATCGGGATAAGGAGGTTTTAGGGGATTTTTGTTGACATAATGAGCCGCCGGTACTGACATAGATTGTGCCCTTCCTGACAAAGCTTCGTCAGCAGTGGGTATAACTTCCTTTTTCCCAAATCCGAATAGTGCCATTGATTTTGACTCTGATATACATCTTTACCTTATTTACTATTTTAACGCTGTAAAGATTCTGGCATCGCTTGGGGTTTTCTCAGAGTCCTCACTGGATTGTGTTGATATTTACAGAAATAGTGCTGAAATCAAGCTCTTGCCTTGAGCGCCTGTTTTGCAATAGTACTAACCCTGGTATCAGAATCATTGCTTAACCGCTCCAAAATTGAAATCGGTATATTGACATTTGTGGCAACTTTTGCGCGAAGATCGTCGCGGGAATGAACTGCGAATTGTTCTAGCAAATGGACAGGGGTATTTGGATGAGCAGCAACAGCTTGTAAAGCATTAGTAAAAACTTGTACACCATTAACCTTAATAAAATGCGGCGTTGGGTTGATTTTTAGATAAAGCTTCTCCAGCGCATCTGAGGGTGTATTGGGGTTTTTAGCGAGATTTAGGAGAAAAATAATGTGTACGCCAGACGGGGCTTGATAGTCTGTAAGTGCAAGCAGCATAGTGGGTGGTGTTCTCAAAGACGATGCGATCGCGTACACTACATCAAACTCATTCATCTGCAACAGATTTTCTAACACTTTTGGAGTGATTTCAGAACGTCTCAACAATTGAATTGCACTTTTTTTATACCATTCAATCTTGCCTAGATTAGCTGGCGAGACTCGCTGACGTTGCTTAACCAAGAACTCTGCAAAAAACTCTAAAACGGTAGAGGTTGCATTGGGATGGTTTGCGGCTTTGAAGGGTACATCTTCATCTGTATCCTGTGCGAGCTTTTCTAAAACCTTTGCAGGAGTTGAAGGATGGGCGGCAACCAATCGCCGGACAGAGGCTCGTCGATCACTGGCTAACTGCTCTAGCAAGTCGATGGATGTTCCAGGTTTTCCCTCGATAAAATTGATGATGGCGATCGCAGTTTCGGAAACATTTGGATGGTTCTTGACCATCTCACGAATTTCATTCCTATTTTCCCCCGCTAGTTTTTCCAATATTGCGCTTGGTACTTGAGGATTTCGACCAATTGCTAGATGCATCGGAGAATCTCTCCAATCTGCAAACTGATTTAGCAGGGATAACGGTGCTTTGGGGTTCTGAGCGATCGCCTGTTTGACATTGCTGCTTCCACTCTCGGCTAGTTTAAGCAACAACGATTCAGAAGTGTTCGGATTTAGATGGATTGCGATAAAGAGGCGATCAAAATCATATCTGTCAGAACTCCTCTGGCGATCCCAGAAACGAGGCGGGTTTTCTACAAGTTGTTCCAGGATGTGAAGAGGTGTCTTTGGATTTCTAGCCACGGCACAAAGAATTTCCTCATCCTCGATTTTAGATAACTGAGCGATCGCGCTTTCACTAGTTGTTGTGCTACGTGCTAAAGAGAGTCTAACGAAATGACTCTCAGGATTTTCCAGCACCAAAAGATTGAAAACCGGGTTCGCAGTAATTGCGTCTGGAAACTCCTTACCTAATTTGAGCAGCACTTTCGTGGGCGTATTCGGATTTCTAGCCACAGCCTCACGAACTTCTGGCTGAGGATGTAAAGATAGTTCTTCAAGCACCACAACCGAGGTATCGTCAGCCGAGGCTAACGCAAAATCGTTGTCATCAAGCATAGTAAAGAATTAGATTTTAGATATAGAATTAGTTTTCCCCAAATCTCAGGGTACTTTTACATTAGACTTTTACGAACTTTCATCAATGTTATGAATACTTGTGAAGAGAAACTTAGCATCAAAAAATACTCATGGATAAAATACCGAAAATTGACCGGCAAAGAGAGCATCAAGCGAACGAACGTACTTTTCTGGCTTGGCTACGCACTTCTATTGCATTGATTGGCTTTGGTTTTGCGATCGCGCGATTTGGTATATTTCTGCGCCAGTTGAATCTTGCTATTACTCAACAAGAACCTCCCATACATCAATTATCTAACTCGGAAAATTTGGGTGTTGCTTTGGTAATTTTTGGAATTTCGACTATTGCGTTAGCTGCGTGGCGATACAACGAAGTTTTTTGGCAAATTGAACGAGCAGATTATAGACCAAATCGGTTAATGGTTTGGATAATGACCGGAGTAGTAATTATTTTGGGACTTTTCAGTATTCCTTTGCTCTTAAGGCGTGATAAAGTACCTTCTCGTTCTCCTGTTCCAATTCAACCACAGTCCCGAAATTTGCAAAGATCAACTCCAAAGCTCAATGTTAAGAACGGGGCAATTACTACTCAATACAAACAAATATTTTTGTTTTTTAAATAGCTCATTAAATAATGGTTAATAAGTCTTATATAAAACTCCTATTTTATTTTTGAAAAAAACTAAACGAGAATACACTATTTTAAGTAAAGGCTCATTCGTAATAGGTTAACTTCCTTCTGCTATAATGCAACTTCTAAGAGCGAATACTACTTTAAATTATCCCGTGCGGCAGCACGAACAATCCTGTTGGGGTCTTGCGTTAGTTGTTGGCAAATGTCGCGGTGAGTATTCGGGTTTTGAGCGATCGCATATCTTTCTGGCCAAAACCAAGATTTATAGTATCTTCCCAGAAATGAACTAGGTATATGAGGATTCATCAGAACCAAAAAGCGAGAAAATGATGAGCGATCGGGAAATTTTAGACATCGATCCAACAAAGGAATCGCCGCTTCTGGTTCTTGAGTCAGTAAACTTTTAACAGCAGCTAAATTGAGTGGATTAAAGTAAAATCCTCCACGTACTGCGGGTTGAGTAGCTAACTGAATTAGTAAATCTTTCGGCGCACCAGGGTTTTAAGAAGGTAATACATTCAGCAATTAATTGAGAAACTCTACGGTGGTTTTCCAGATTATCTAAAATCGTTCGAGGTGTGTCAGCAGAACAAAGAATCTTTAATAAAGTACTTGTATATTCGTGTACTGACTTTTGATTTAAATAAGGTAAAGTGCTTTCATCAATTGCTCCTGCGTACCACAATCGCAGTTCAATTTCTTCTGCATTAATAATTAAACTAGGTAGTTGGGTTCTATCAATTTTTTCTTCCGCTAGCTCACGCCATCCAGTTTCCAATTCTCCAGCATAATTAATATGTAACTTTGCTGCTTCAGCAATAAATTTAAGGCTATTTTTCGCTAGTTTATGGAGTGCTTCTTTGGGTGTTTTCGGATGATTTGCAATAATATTGAGAATTCCTGTAAATGTCTCAAGCTGAGATGCTGCTTTTAAAAAGTTTGTGGATATGTCTGGCAATTGAGCCAGTTTGAATATCAGTCTACGGGGAATAAAAAGAATGAGATTTGGTTTCTTATTTAAAGCCACCTTATCCCAGAAAGTAATGTCATCATTGGGACAATCAAGATGTAACTGAGCAACTTCTGCAACAATATCCTCACCAGATGTTGATAACTCCAATAGTTTTTTTCTAGAAGTATTCTGATGACTAGCTATAACAATTAAAATTGCTCTCCATTGCCAAAACTCTTCACAATAGAACATACTTATAGACCCTATACTCATCCGAAGATACTTAATACCATATTGCTGCTCTAGGGAGAAGTGTCCAAAATATTCATCATTGCGAATACGCTTAATATTAGTCTCACAAATGCCAGCAGCAAATTCTAGAAAAGATGTTTGTGCATTAGATGCACAAACAAGCTTAAAGAGTAATTTCTTCTCAAAACGGTGAGTAAAGTTGACATTTTGCAGAATTGACAAATCATAAGCCGGATTGCTAAAGAATTCTTCAGGAAACAGATATGCTAGTCCGATTAACCATTGTGTTGGTGTATTGGGATTGCTTGCGATCGCTCTTTGCATTTCGACATCTTTGTTAGTTCTGGCTTGTATCGCAAGTTCTCCTAATAAACTACTATCGGCGAGAGGATTTGCAGCAACTAATCTCCTTAGCTCATCATTAATTGCAGCTAATTCTCGTAATCTTTGTGGTGAAGTGTTATGATTTGTTGCTTCTTGCTTAAGCGAATCGAGTGACATTAACTTAACAACCTCTTTTACTATTTCAGGAATATCATTTTTAATTTACTCTGATATTTTAGACGTAGACGTAGGTTGGGTGGAGCGGAGCGCAACCCAACATATATCAGCATGTTGGGTTACGCAAAGCCTCCACCCAACCTACAATTTTTTTGCAACTAATCTTTTATAGAAAAGTCTAGTTTAGACAACTTTGCATAAGTTTTAGATAGTGCTTCTCTGTTGAGTGCAATACAGACCTAACCCCCAGCCCCTTCCCTACAAGGGAAGGGGAGCAAGACTTAAAGCCTCTCTCCGCTTCGGGGAGAGGTTTGGAGAGGGGTTTCAAGAATAAGTTGCACATCGCGTTTGGATAAGTTTTATATAACGGGATGCGTCACACAGGCATTTACTAAAGGTAAGAGCGGCCCTAATTGCTCTTGTCCATTCACGGCTAAATCGCTGTGACACAAATAAACTCTCTCGGATACACGAGACAGTAAATCTGCCAAAATCCTTCGCAGTCGTTGTTCTTCTGCCAATTTCTCATCTTCTGCTGTCCAAGGTTCGCCTAACCTGTCTCGCAGGAAAAACGGCGCACCAAACAATGTCGCCGCACCACCTTTCGCCCATAGAGGTGAACCAGCATCCAGCCAAAAATGCCATCGGTGCGATCGCCGACTAGATCGATATTGAAATATAGTTGCTAATGTGACAGCCTTTCTCACTCCACCGATGGGACGCACAGGGTAAGGGTTGGCGGTGATTGTACCACGTCGCAGTAGTTGAATGAATTCAATAATAGTTGTGTAAGGCGTTGTCTCAACTGGGGCAATTTGTCGTAATCTGGTGTCAATTTCCCAGTAGTGTTGGGCGGTTTCTAATAATTCCCGCAGTGCTGCTAGTTGTTCGTATGGGAGATTGCTACCATTCCACAAAAAACGTTGAATTGCTCTGTCTAAGAGTGAAATGGGACTGGGAATTAAACGCAATTCTTGTTGCGATCGCTGCTGTTCTAACCACTGTAATATCTCATTATAAGCTGTGGTAGCTGCATAGCCGATTCGATCCCAGCGCTCGAAGGCTGATACTGGTAGCAAATTGGGGCGATCGGGATGGGGTAAAAAGCAGTAATCTGCAATCAAACCCGCACGTACCGGATCAATATCAGTAGAGACGCGATTAATCGCGTCTGTAGAGTTATCTGGTACTTGTTGTTTCCTACTCAAAACAACCAGCATTTCTGCCACGGCATCTCGATCTACTAAGCGTCCCAAGCCGGGATAAACTAGTGCCAGCATAGTGAGCAATGCGCGAATGATCGGTGAACTAATTAGCGAACGTTGGTCATTAAGGGATTGTACCTGGATATTTTGTTTAACGAGGATTTCTACTAGAGTATAACGAGCGATCGCATCTAAACCTGGTGCAATAATCGCCACTTGTTCCGGCTGCACTTGCTTTGATTGGATGGCGTTAGCAATAACTTCTGCTGTTTGTCGCAATAATTGGGCGCGGGAGGTGGTTTGAATTGAATGCACAATCTCAGGTAAACTCAACAGTACCATCGGTTCTGTGACTAATTCCACCATCTGTTTAGTGAGTTGCTCACCAAGGGACTCAGCAGGCGGCCCGGTCAAGATTTCTACCCGACAACGCTCTGCTAACCCTTCTAAATAGTTGGGATCTGCTCCCAATCCCAATCGCACTGCACCATCGGGATTGTAGCTAAATGCCCCGACTGCACCTTGATCTAATAGCAACTCAAACAAAAGACGCGCTACGCTAGGATAGTCATCAACATCATCCGCCAGAACCGCCTGATAGCGTTTAGTTAGATGCTGCTGGTAATTGCGATCGCTTAACAAATGCTGACTATAAAGTTCAGTAATAATTCCATAAGTCAGTAATCCCCTCTCTAAACACCAGTTACGCCAATCTAGGAGCAAAGAGGCTAGAAATTCCGGCTCTAAAGTTGTAGTATTTTCCCCCAGACCCCTGGCCAAAATCTGGGCAATATCTTCGCAAGGTATACCACTGTAAGCTGCTAATTGCAATAAGTCTAGAATGCGACGCACTAAGCGAGATTCATTCACTCCCGCAATACGTAAAATTTCTTCGTCTAATTGGGTACGCCAGAGTTTGGTTGCTAACTCTTGTTCCGTTTCTGGCCGCAATCGTACCGGAAACTGTGCCTTCAGGTTCAACGAGTTAATTAGCAACGGCCAAAATAAAATAACTTCATCCTGGAAAAAACCTAGCGGCGTCTTGGCACGAACCGGATATTTTCCTAATGTACATGTAACAATTATATCTCCCAATTCTCGACGATTATCATCATTGGCAGCTAAGACTAAAACTCCTGGCTCTGTTTGTTTAAGATATAAAAATTCGGGTACATGACCACTTTTTTTACGTCCTGGTTTTTTAGTATAAAATGATTCAGTATATTGATTTTCAGATTTTACCCAATTACAAAATTGCTCTACCAAGCGAGCCGTCTTACCACTGCGGCTAGTGCCAACAATCCAAACCGAATGAGAAACCACAAACTTTCTCCTTGTAGATTTGCTAGTATACCTCGTGCGTTAACTTAAGGTTAATAATCACCAAATAATCCTGGATGATTGTCTGCAATGAAAAACTCTGTTTTTAGCCAAAAAATCTATTCTTTCTTACTTGCTGCTTATCGATGGTACTTACAGACTCCTGAACGTTCTTTACATGAAGCTTACGATGCGGCCTTAAAAATTCAGGAAATAGAAGATAAGCATTTCAATGGTAATAAAATAGACATTGACTCAGCCATGTACAGTAACAGCGTCATGGATTATTTTGAGTCAGACCTAAAAAAGCTATTAAAAACTGCGAGGATGCGGCTTACAGAGTTGAAAGCAAGCCGTTGGTTTTTAAATGAAGAAAATCAAAAAGCTGCTCAGAAAGTAGGTATAGAGCATCCCAGTCCTTCTTTGGTTTTGGAAAAGCTAAACTTCATCGATCAAGTTATATCCAAATACACAACAAGTTCTGATCAAATAACTTCTAAAGCTTTAGTAGTCAAACCTCCAAATCTACCAGTTAACTCTGTCATATCTGACGACAAGTCGCTACTCGTCAATACTCCAACGTTACCACCCAAAATAGCAACTCAAGACTCGGATAACAAACCAAAAATAAAGCGTAAAACCGATACAATCGGCGTTTTACCCCGCTCTATTTTAAGTACTATCAGTCGTCTGCAAGTTGAATTAGACCCTAATTCTGAACAAGAGGTAATTCAGAATTTTCGTCAGACTCAAAGAAGAACAATAATATCTATCAGGTTTATTTTACTATTAATTATCGTACCACTTTTGACGCATCAGATAGCAAAAGCTTTCGTAGTCGGCCCAACTCTTGAGCGGTTTAGAAGCAATGAGCAAATGCAGATATTCCTGAATTCTGAAATGGAAGAGGAAGCTCTTGTAGAATTAGAAGGATTTGAAGAAAAGCTCAAGTTTGAAAATCTCATTAGAAATGCCCCTCCACTGTCGTCTGAGCAGATGGAAATTGAAATGAAAAAGAAGGCTATTGAGCTTGCTGAAGAATTTCGTCACGAAAGCTCTAATGCGATCAAAAATGTTTTTGCAGATATTTTCTCGGTGGGTGCTTTTATCTGGCTGTTGTTAGTCAGCAAGTCTTCTATTGCTGTGCTCAAAGATTTCTTTGATAATATTGTCTATGGACTTAGTGATAGTGCCAAGGCATTTATCATCATTTTGTTTACTGATATATTTGTAGGATTCCACTCTCCTCATGGCTGGGAAGTATTGCTAGAAGGTGTATCACGCCATTGGGGATTACCAGCAAATCGAGATTTTATCTTCTTATTTATTGCTACATTTCCGGTGATTTTAGATACCATTTTCAAATATTGGATCTTCCGATATTTGAACCGGATATCGCCTTCCGCAGTTGCTACTTACCGTAATATGAATGAATAGGGAATTGGGCATTGGGCATTGGGCATAGAGTCTTCAACAGTAAGACTGGCAAGAAGATAAGCGAGGAGAAGGAAGATAAGGAAATTCCTGCTCATGGGGACAGTCCTGGCAGCACAGCAATGAAGTATTACTGCCAAGCTATTAAAGCTCGCGGGTGGCAACAGCAACAATAGAAGTATTACAGAGCAGGAAAATTTTTTCTTTCCTGCTCTACTACCTAACCTTGCCCAGGTGAAGAATTAATTCGCCTTTGTAATTCGGCTTCAAACTCCTCATCAGTGGTGCAAAGCACACCCGGACGCTCACTTAATTTGTCCATGTACTTGTGAAATGCTTCCGTGTCCTGTGGATGAGTCCTGACGTAACTCAATAATTGGGCGTCAGACATTGCATCAAAATTGATTTGGTTCACTTAACAAATACCTCCCCGTTGGGAAAGATTTCTACTTCAATTGTGTCTCCAATCAACACGAAAATTCGTTTGCTACGTTCGTCCATCCGAACTACGTTGATTGGCTGCATCAAGTTACTTGCTGCAACGCATCGGCGATACAGCGCTTGTAATTGTTTTAGCGTCGCTCCCTGTGCAAGAAGTGCGATCGCCCCGGTAATGACAAAGCGATCTCACTCGTGGAAAGTTGCCTTTCCGAACACGGATGTATTTTGCATCCGTTTTTGAAAAGTTAACTGGGTGAAAAATTTTCAACAATTGGTAGACATGAGTTGGTTTTGGGCTAGATACATACAGCCCTATTCCAAAATCATGAACAATCCACAAAAGAAACCAAACCCGGCGGCTGATGAGCTTGCAGCCCTGCGTCAAGAGTTGAGCGAGTTCAGGAAGGACTTTGCCAAGTTCAATCAAGAACTATCTCTCAAAATCGCTTTTGGCGTTATCGGATCAATCATCCTCATGTCAATCCTTGGTGGGTTTTTGTCTCTCCTTTTTAGGGGATAGGGGTATGAAAATTAAGCTCTGGCGATCGCATCCGGCGCATCCGGTGATGACAAATGCGTAGGCGCAGCCCGCCGTAGGCATCGCTTTTTGGGCTTTCTAAATATAGTCTGTTGAAAAAATAGTTAAAATGGATTCACAAAGCATACTGACTCTGGCCAAACTTGGTGACGCAAATGCGATCGCGGCACTGATAAATAACTCCTTAAAAGGAAAACGTATTATTGCTAAAGTCACCAAAAAAGATGACTGTTTACAGGTCATTCTAGAATCGCCAGAAGTACCGAGCCAAGAGTCATTAGTTAGCACTATTCGCAAGGGTTTAATGTCGTTAGCCCCTGAATCTATTAGCCACGTCAAGATATACGCGCGTCAATCAGAAGGCAGTCACGTAGTCTGGAGTGAAAGATTTAGCTTAACTACTACAGAAACCCCAAGAATACCCGATTTTAGTCCACCAATGAGTGCAGAAGCATCTGGGCATCTCAAAAAAGAGGCTCGGAAAAGAGAGATAGAGCTTGGTTTAGTGTTTTGGGGCTTAATCTTCTTATTTGGCGGATGTACTACCTATGTAGGCGGCTATCCTTGGACTTGCCAGCAAGCTGAAAATGCAGTGCAAGAGGCGCAAAAAGATTTAGACGATGCTTTCAATAAAGCCGAACAAGGAAAATTAGATGACAAGCGTCTAAATGGCTATATTTACGTTCTTGATCATCAACAAGGTGTAAGAGATAGAAAATGTAGTAATTGAGTCGTTTGCAGCATAAACTGTCCCTTCTTCATCGTAAAAGTTGATCGCTTCTATGCGTTCCGAAAAAATTTCAGGAATACCCTATTTCCCCATCCCCCTCTACCTCCATCGCCCGATTAACGGCAATGCTAAGGCAGCACATTAAATTTTCAAGGTTCTCTTACCCAAGGCAGAGGCATCAGTGCGCTGTTGAGATTCCTTTGGCTAGGGGAAGAGTGCGAACAGCAAGTGTTGTCAGCAAGTGCTGTTCGTGTTTTGAGGCGATAGCTAATGTGTCAGCAAAAGTGATCGCTTTTTTGTTGTCAGCAGACAATAGACAAAATAGTACTTTGCCTCTGCCAGCGAGTAGGGAGCGATCGTACCGGGCAAGGGGCGATCGCATTTTTGTGGACAAGTTACCTTTCCTAATACAGATGTAAAACTCATCCGCATTTGAAAAGTTAACAAGCTGTTCAGTTTTTGTCCCGGTGATAATCTTAAAAATTTTGAATTTTGATGAAAAAGACACTTGCTGGGTTAGGAAAGTTTAGCAAAATTATCGCCATTAGCTTACCTGTGGTTTTATCGATTTTGCTGGTGCGAATGCAATCTTTGGCGTATCGGGAACTTAGTCCGCCAGAATGTCGTGTGAAAAAGTGGGATATACCAGTGTCCTTGACTGCTAAAAATCAAGATGCATTTTCACAAAAGCAAAAAGTACCATTAATTCAGAGACTACCAGTTACTTGTTGTCAAGATGATACCTCTTGTTTCGATGAAGTAATCTATGGACAAATACCAGACAAAAAGGCACTGATAAGTGCGATCGCTCGCAGTCTTCAATATCTGCAAACAGCTAATGCTGCGGCTGCTTATAAAAACTATCCGGTGGCTGGGATTACGCGCGATCGCGTGTTCAAAAGCTTGAAAAGATTCCGCGAACTTCTATTAAAAACTAATTCTGCAATAGAATTACATCAAGCCATCGAGCGGGAATTTGTTCTTTATCAGTCAGTCGGTAAAGATAACAAAGGTTCCGTTTTATTCACCGCCTATTATGAGCCACTTTACGCCGCCAGTCGCGTCCCCACAACAGAATATCGCTATCCTGTTTATCAGTTACCTCCTGATTTAAACTCCTGGTCTAAGCCTCATCCTACACGCTTGGAGTTAGAAGGAGTAGATGGTTTACAAGGCGCAAAAGGTAAATTGCGAGGATTAGAGTTGTTTTGGTTTCGCGATCGCCTGGAACCATATCTAACTCAAATTGAAGGTTCGGCGAGACTTCAGCTTCCCGATGGTACTCAAACAACAATCGGTTATGCCGGTAATACCGCTTATAATTACAAAAGCATTGGCCGAGAATTAGTGAATGATGGCAAATTACCGCTACAAGGTATAACTATGCCAATTATTCTCGACTATTTCCAAAAGCATCCCCAAGAATTAAATATTTATATTCCGCGCGATCGCAGCTTTGTTTTTTTTCAAGAAAATCACGGTGAGCCAGCCCAAGGTTCTATCAAGGTACCACTAACAGCAGAGCGTTCTATTGCTACAGATAAATCTCTCATGCCTCCTGGTGCTTTAGCGTTGATTCACACTTCTATTCCCTTTGTTAATCCTACCGGAAAAATGGAGGAGCGCATCGTTAGTCGCTATGTTCTTGACCAAGATACCGGAGGCGCAATTAAAGGTGCAGGTAGGGTAGATTATTTTTTAGGTACTGGGAAATTAGCAGGCGATCGCGCTGGTATTACAGTCAGCAATGGACAATTATTTTATCTATTACTCAAGTAGTTAACTTAACCTCAAATCGGCGGTTAGAAACCGCATCTACACAGTCAAAACCCGCCTGCGCGGGTTTCAAACTCTTGATTTGACCTTAAGCCCACCTGCGTGGGCTAAGTTTGTGTAGCCGCGAATTCCATTTGCCAGGGCTAGGCTTCTATATCCATCTCAGCATCGTCATCGTCATGATCATAAGGGATATCGTCAAGGTCGATCATTTCTGAAATTTCTTCTACTTCAGTTAGATACTCAGATTCTTGATGTTCACGCTCGATTAGACGACCAGTTGACTTTAGCCATTCCAAAAGAATAAACTCATTACTTGTACGAATTACAGGCGCTCGCTGGTTACGAGGTTCTTCACGCAAAGGACTTATAGGCATAAAAAAAACTCACTTTGAATTACAGGTTAGCGTACAAAAACATCACAATTGTACATTAAGGTTAAAAGCCTTATATAATATCATGTCCGGGTAATTAGTTGTGATTCCCATAGTCATTGCACCCCACACGCCAGTCGCTCATGGGGGAAACCCCCAAGACCGCGCTGGCTCCCCTTAATCCCCTCCCCGCCGGCGGGGAGGGGAGACAAAACGCAGCTTTGGCTCTTTGGGGTTCTTCGGGTTTAATAAGTAATCAAGCGGACATGATATAACAAGCCTTTTCTCAACAGATGAAATATGAACCATTGAGTTTTTCATCTCAAATCCGTCTACTTACTTACCATTAAAATGTCTTCGCGTCAGTCCTAATAATAAATCTTCAAGCGGACGCGATCTCACAAGGCATTTGGTAGCTTGGCGAGAGTTTCATACATATTAGAGGGCAATGCAGACAATCTGTTCGCTACAGCTACTGCATCAGCTAAGTTACTAAATTGACACCGGACTATATCTTGTCCATTTCCTGAAGGGAATCGCTTTCTAGCTTTGTTAGATACAGCACAAATAATCGCTAAAGCTTTGGCGAACCCATCTTTTGTCAATATTGTTTCTTGAGCGAACCCTTCAACAGGAATAAGGCAAACTTCAAAGCGATAGCCCGGTCTGGGAGAAACAGCTATGTCAATATATGGTTTATCTTCTTTCCTGATTCGGCGTAAATATTTGGCTGTCGAATTAGTATCATGCAAATCAGTCCCAAGGGCGTAAGTAAAAAAACAATCTTCAGTAAGGGATTCAGGACGGGTAATTATATCCGTTGGCATAAGTTAAAGTACTATCCTTATGTTGTCTGGCTTTGTGACACACTTTACTGTTCGTTCTTCTTAGCACATTTTTTGATAGTGAGATGTATCAGTTTCACGCGAAGTATTGCAATACAGTTCGGATCACTAAAAATTTCAAGTTTTGGAACGCTGAAGACTTTCATCTCTAAAGGTCTTAGCTTTATTAACTTTGAGACTATGACCCATCCCTTGGATATCTATCAACGCACATAAACTGACATAAAACATCTCCAGAATCAAAGGGTGTAGAGATTTAGATTCGGAGAGGCGTCTATATAGTCAGTTACATGACCGAAAATATTTCTCAACTAACTAATTATAACATAGTTGACGGTTGAACTTTTTTCAACTATATCTCGGTTGATATTGATACCCCGAAAACAGCAAAAATACCTAAAGTAATTGGTGCGTCTCATTCACTCAGCATCTAGAAGAGAAGCAATCTTCAACCCCTGCGATCGCTTAACTTCATACCCGACGAGAACTAACAGCGATCGCAATCACAAACTACTACTTATAAGCTTTCAGGCTACTCAATTTACGAATGAGATAAACTGCTAAAACGCTTGGCTATGTACTGCTGAAAATGCCCTAAATTTGCTAAATATTAAAGGCATATTCAAGAGTTATTGATATAAATCATCCCCTAAATAAATCCCCAGGATTGTAAATATAATCCTGGGGTATAACCTTCATATCCTTGCCAAGATATTTATAAATCTAAAGGAGGCAAGGGCGGTTAAGACCAAAAACGGTATTCACGCAATTATGGAGCTAAGTAAGTATTGACAAGAGTTGTAGCCTGCTTTTTAATGGCATCGGGAAGAGGAGCATATCCCCGAGCAGTAGCTATGTTGTTCGGGTTGGTTGTGACATTTGCTGGTGCTGGAACAGGTGGTACTCCTAAAGCCCAGTTGATGAATCCTTTAATACCAGCTGCTACCTTAGCGTCTGCGTATTTTCCATAAAATAGCACGTAACTTGCGTTAACAATGGGATAAGCATTTGCAGCTGTTGGATCAGTGACTACGAGTTTAATCCGCCGAGCATTTGCATCTTGGTCAGTCGCACCGACAAAAGCATTTCCAATTGAAGTTGGTGAGATGGGGTTGTAAGTACCTGCCTTGTTCTGTAAGACAGCAGCTTGCAGACCATTAGCTAACCGCGTAGCACTATCCACATAACCAATTGCACCAGCAGTAGTTTTGATCTTGGTGGCTACACCTCCACTTTTTGAGGCAAATTGGAAATTGGCTGGCCAAACAACTGTATTGGCTGGTAGTGGATTGGGTATACCGCCAGCTTGAGCAATACTTATTTCACCAACTCCTCTGTTCCATGTAGCACCAAATGCCGCCTTGAGATGACTGCTTAAAGTAAAAGTGTTACCACTACTGTCACTACGATATACTACAACAATGGGCTTGTTGACTGCAATTATTGCGCCGCCGTTATCTGCTTTAATTTTGGCATCATTCCAATTTGTGATGGTGCCGTTAAGAATACCAAGGTAAGTAGCTCGTGAAAGTTTAATTCCACCTGCTGGTACATTTAGACCAGTGGGGTTGTAAGCTAACGCAATTCCGACGGTGATCACAGGCACTTGGATGGGGATACCAGTATTGGGACCTGCACTAAGTTTTTCTGTTCCTGTTATGGGGTCATCACTAGCTGCAAAAGAGACTGGGGGATTGATAGTTGCCCCAGTCGCGGGTGGTGGGGTTTGAGTGAAAAAAGCTGTTAACCCTGCACTACTATTAATCGAAGCATATCTGAATGTAACGAGCGGATTGACTGAACCTGGAGGATTGAGGGTTGAAGGATTTCCAAGACCGTAAGTGTTAAACCATGAGCCTTGTGGGGCATAAGGAGAGGTAGTTCCTATACCCACAAACAAAGTATTTACACTGCCTGCACCTGCACCATTTATGGAGGTTACTCCAGCTGGGGCAGGGGTCGTGGCGGTCTGAGCTAGAGATTTCTGAGTAGCAGATTGACCTACTACTAAACCAGTTGCGATGACAAGTACAGAAATTGAACTTGCTAAATAGGTCAATTGACGATCGCGATAAAAAGCCATATCAAGCTCCTTCAAATTAATTTCCGGTTCCACACCATATCAAATCCAAATCAAGTGTCAAACTGGCGATTACAAACAACCTTCTATAAGCACAACAAATTGACATTAAAAAGGTTATTAATAAATCAATAGTTTGCACAAAACGCCGAGGAATGTAGAGCAAATCAGAGGTAAACTTTGAAAGATGTAGAGGGCGTTAAGCTATTCCTAATCCACCCAATTGCATAATTAGTCGTTAGTTAAAAACTCTACATTTCCAAAGTAAGTTTGTATAAATAAACATTCAGTGGCTTGAGGATAAGGGAGTGGTTACTAGGTACTATGAATCATGCCTCAATTCCCATTTTCAGTCTCTTATTCCGTTTTAAAAAGCCATGTTTAATTTTACCCACTTACTTATTATTTGGGATGGCAATTTCATCTGAATTATGAAAATCACTTTCTTTAATGTAGACGCGCAGTAGTTTGCCACAAGCTACCGCTAAATGCGAAGTAAAGAAAGTCAGATTTTCACAAATCTTTTAGGACTGCTATAGCTAATAGCTGTTAAAATTTGCCAACGAAATCAACAGTATAGTGTTAAGGTAAAGATTAAATCATGATTAGATTATGGAATGATTAAAAAACTTAAATATTTTTCTGGAATTTAGAGGTGTTTGAAAAGTGGTTTTTGTAGCGCTTTTTTATTAATTCGCCAGAGTAAAATCTAAAAATTTCGCTTACATATAGTTTTGCTTATTAAGCTTTTTTTTAGAGGTTTTAATAAGTATTTAATAGAGGTTACGCAGTTGACAAATTAACCAGTATATGTATCAACTAAAATACGTTGTTTCAGCATTTTATTAGTTGCGTAGGTGCAACCGAACCAAGGCATCGCAAAAAAATAGCTGAAAAATCAGGAGCATCTCAGTGAAAGCAAATATATCAGATGAGAAACAAGATTCTTGCTCCCTCTCCTTGGTAAGGAGAGGGTTGGGGTGAGGTTTTACAAGGCTTTTTACACTCATTGAGATGCAAGAGAAAAATCTAGCTATAATACCAGAAACCTATACTCCGTATTTGGCGTTTTCTGTCAACGGGTAAGCTACGGTATATTTTTTGACAACCAAACAATTTGTAAACATTCGGAATATTTAGACAAAAGGATAAAGCGTGGTATATTTCGTGCTATCGACGATAGACTGATTAACGCCTATGTGAATAGTAGTGCTAGTATAATCTCCAAAAGTATTCCCAAACTCCTTTACAAATGGGATACTTTAGCCACTGCGTTGCAACTTCTCCAAATTTGGAGTAAATCATGTAGTAATTTCTAGTGCGTTAGGTAAGGATAAAACTTTACAAAAGGGTTAGTTGGAGGAATAAAATGTTTTCTCTAGAACTTGTAACTATGCTCCCAAGTATTGTCTGGCGTTTCTACCGGATTCTCCAACCTCTAACTGAGGCAAAAGCGCCGGGATAGAAAAAATTTAGCAGGACTGTAGCAGTTCTGGTTTCAAGCTCGAAACCTAGTTTCTCAAACCACGCATACTTAGCTTTTAAATAAAATTTAATATTCTATTAACTTAGCTTAATAAAAATTAATATATCATGTAGAACTTTACTACAAACTTCATAATTTTATTAAAAATGAATGTTCAATCATGTTAAGTTATAAATAACTGTAAAGTTTTAGACAACCAACACTCATAGTACGCCATAGGAAAATTAGCAAATGTCTAGACAAAGTTCTCATGAGAGAAACTTTTTCAAAGCTTTAACTGGTAGTGCGGTCAAAGGATTTCATAACTTAAGACTGGGACTGAAATCTGGCCTGATTATTCTGGTTGAGTCTGTACCTTTTTTGATTGCTTGTGCTGTACTTGTAAGCGTTATCAGCCTAAAAAGTCCTATCCTGCTCTTTTGTTTACTAGTTGGTAGTTTAATTGCAATCATCACCCAGCAGATTGGGGAGCAGGTGAATTTACCAAGGCGATCGCTAGTATTATTACAAATTTTAGCAGCAGCCATCATCCTGAGTTTATATTGGTTAGACTGTTTTGCAGCCCCCGCCCAAGCACAGTTTTTTGGAGAAGCTGAAAAGTTTTTCAAAAAAACCTTACAAAATGGTTCAGGAACAAATGCTGGTAGTAGCGACACACCAGTAAGCTTGATATTTAATGTGTTACGGGCGATTTACTTACTCTATATTGCAATTTCCCTGGTTGGTGTGATTAACGCAGTGCGTAAAGATGAAGATTGGCAAAGCATTGCCAGAACTCCCCTATTAGTCGTTGTTGCTGTTACCATTGCTGATGTACTCACACGCTTTGTAATTGGCGATAGCAGTAAATAATTCAGATATTTAAAATGTCTCAAGAGCGGGAACAAGAATTTCGTCCAGTCAATCAAGTTCTGGGAAGCCAACCTTCATTAGGACCAATTCCGGCCGATCAAATTCTTCCTTGGACGGTAATTGCCTTAGCCTCCTACTTTATAATCAATGGGATTTTTGGTGGGATTTTCCAAGAAGAGTTTCAAAAATGGTTGTGGACAGTACTGATTACTGGTTGGGGAATCGGAACTTGGTGGATTTTAACTGGTGGTAGGAGTTGGAGCTTTTTAAGTAAATTTATTGGCGTTCCCGCTTGGACAAGAGGCTTTGCTCGTTATCAAAGCTTACTAGAAGTTAACCATGAAGCAAAAAATCGGAAAACAAAGCGTCGGCATCGCCGGAAATGAAAGTAGATTAACACCATTTGAAGATGCCTTACACTTGGCGACAATGCTACGTGTCGCAATGAATGGACGTGATATTGGCGCTTACCTTTTGACAAAAGGCACTCAAAAAGATCGCTTCTGCTTTGTTTTTGGTTTTGACTGTAAGGGAATTCATACCACCTTAAGACCTGAACAAATCGATACACTTTTTAATAACATTGAAGCCGGATTGAAAGACATCCCTAGCGGTGAAAGAATGACACTGCATTTGGGATCTTTTAGTTCAGACAAAGAGCGCCAAAAAGAATTAGCATCACTCATCAGAAATACGCCATCACGAGATATCAAATATCTGTTGATGGCGGAAAGAGCTAGAGTCAAAGAACTGACTATTTCTGGTATTCGTAAGCCAAAATTTTTGCGGATTTATGTCACTTATACCATTGAATCCAACTCCACACATGCAGATGATTGGATAGAGAAGCTTTTAGTCAAAGCTGAATCATGGTGGTTGAAATTCAAAGGTGAACTCACAGAAGTAGAAAATCAGCGCATTGAAACCCTGATCATAAATGCTTATAAACAGGGTTTTCTGCGTTGGGAACAAATTTTATCTAACCAAATGGGATTGGATGTCAAGCCTTTGAAAGCTGATGAACTTTGGGAGGAAATCTGGAGAAGGTTTAATGATACAGATCCAATAGATATTCCCCAGTTAATGACTTTAGATGAACAAGGACTGCACGAGCAAGTTAATTCAGATTTAGCTAGTACTAAATTGCTTGTAGACAATATCCACGGCACAACTTTGCTGATGGAGTCTAGCATACCTTGTGCCGATCGCCGCTGGGTTAATGTTAACAATCGTTATATTGGCGCACTGTCATTTCTCGAAAAACCTGGAGGTTGGTCAAACAAATCTACCCAACTGCGCTATTTATGGGAACTGTTGGCCAGAGAAACAGTAGTAGATACAGAGATTTTTTGTGAGTTGACTGCCGCAAATCCAGCCGTGGTGAAAACTACCCTGCAACGAGTGCTGAAACAGTCAAACATGACGACAATTATGGCTCAAGAAAAAAGTAAAACTATTGATGTCAATGCTCAATTAAAGTTAAAGAAATCGGTAGCAGCCCAAGAACAATTATATGAAGGTGCAGTCCCGATTTATACGAGTGTCGTCATTTTGGTACATCGTCCAACTGTAGAGAAATTAGATGAGGCAACAAGATATATTGAAAACTGTTTTCAACGTCCAGCAAGAGTAATTAGAGAAACTGAGTACGCCTGGAAAATTTGGCTACAAACTCTACCGATAGTTTGGGAAGGTTTGTTAGCAACACCTTTCAATCGTCGCCAGCTATATTTAACAAGTGAAGTTCCCGGATTAATGCCTTTAGTTTTAACTAAAAGAGGTGATAAAGAAGGCTTTGAGTTGATTGCTGAAGAAGGCGGAACACCCGTACATTTAGATTTATTTAATCAACACAAAAATTTAGCTTTGTTTGCGACAACTCGTGCTGGTAAATCGGTGTTGGT
This sequence comes from Nostoc sp. NOS(2021), assembly GCF_017115025.1. Classification (GTDB taxonomy): domain Bacteria; phylum Cyanobacteriota; class Cyanobacteriia; order Cyanobacteriales; family Nostocaceae; genus Nostoc. The sequence goes on from NZ_JABXKM010000122.1 coordinate 38,314, forward strand.
ATCAGGGATTTTAACTCAGGCTTTGGCGCATGGCATTCCGGTAGTGGCGTTAGATTTTCCCAAACCTGATGGTACATCTACTTTCACTGACTACACAGAGTTTATGGAGGGGAATGGAGCCTATTTTGATATCTCTAAACAATCGAATAACTTATTTGAACAGCCAGATTTACGATCGCTAGATCCAGAACAACAGCGCGATCGCTTCCTCGATTATACCGCCTTCCTAGAATCAGCTTTAATGACAATGGTTTTAGGATCATCTACTGAAAGTCAAATTTTATCGCAAACCGTGCGATCGCTGCTCAACCTAGCATTAGAAGCCTTCTTTGCAGATGAGGGCATCAAAGAGCGATATCGACAGGCGATGGCGGGAGGATTTGGCACTCATGCTTGGCAGAAAACCCCTACCTTAAAAGATTTTCTCTTTTTCTGCTCACCAGAATACTTGCAGCTAGATTCTTTAAGTGGCAGAGTAGAAGACGCCCTCAGTCAAATTCAGCTGCGCTTGCGGTTTTGGCTTTCTAGTCGTGTGGGACAAGCCATTTCTGCACCATCCAGCTTTCCTACCGATGCACAACTTTTAGTTTTTGCGCTCAGAAACCTATCAGATAATGAAGATGCAGCCGTACTATCCTTGAGTGCCTATTCAGCAGCACTACGACGCGCACTCAGCAGTCCAGCTTCTATATTCTTTATCGATGAAGCACCAATTCTATTTGAATTCGAGCAAATTTCTGACTTAGTTGGCAGGATTTGTGCCAACGGCGCTAAAGCCGGTATCAGAGTCATCCTATCAGGACAAGATCCTGATACTATTGCCAAATCTAAAGCTGCATCTAAAATTTTGCAAAACCTGACAACACGATTGATTGGACGGATTCAGCCAGTTGCAGTGGATAGTTTTGCAGACATCTTAAAGTATCCCCGCCAAGTTATTTCTCGTAATGCCTCAGAAAGCTTTTTTCCCCGCAAAGAAGGCGTTTATAGCCAATGGCTACTAGATGATAACGGTATTTACACATTCTGCCGTTACTATCCAGGTTACGAACAATTAGCAGCAGTTGCAAATAACCCCTCTGAACAAACTGCACGTAGCAAAATGATGCAACTTCATAGCAATAAATATGAAGCAATTTCTGCATTTGCACGTCAGTTAGTGGCTAATTTACGTAGTAGTTAATCGAGTTATGTAAGTAGTTAACAGTGATTCAAAAAGTTAGAAATCATAGTGAAAAAGTTAAATTTATGACTGACTACTTAATTTCATCTACCTTTTTCAGGCACAAATCTATGCAAAAAACTACCATTTTGACTTTGACGTTGCTATCCCTGGCAATCCTACCAGCAATGGCACAAATTCAGACGAGCGGATTAGGCGAGGTTTGGACTGATTTTAAATCATATTCCACAGATTTACAAGATTACCTTCAATATAATCTCAGCGACAACTTAAAGCCTGTAGAAGTACAAAGTCAAAATGCTCTAAGTAATTCCAAGGGAGACTTGAATCTACCTAACCCCGTCGCTGCGGGAAAAACAGTTCGTGATAATTTGATTGACTACTCTTCTAGTTCAGACTCTAGATCAAACCGCTTTGAGAATAATTCCGCAGTGCAGGGAAATTTAGTTAGTAATGAACTAAATCGTGTAATTACCCGTGGAGTAGCGGTAGGAGTTCTTGGTAAAAATGGACAAATTCGGACAAAAGTAAAGTTAGAAAATACTGAAAACACACTAAAAAATATTGCCGATATTACCGACCAGGCAGAGGTAGGGGGCAAAGGATTTATTGATAAAGTTGCCAATTTAATTCCTACACCTGCTTCTACTCCTGTAGCTGCTACTGCTGGAGATATTGCAACTACCGGTGCTATTTCGGCTTTATCACAATTAATAGGTGCTACTCAATTGCAAAGTATTAAGATTCAACAGGCACAATCACAAATTCTCGGTGAAACATTTGCTCAGACAATACAAACGAATCAGTCTTTACAATATTCTAATTTAAATTTAGCAAATATTTCTCAGCAAGCAGAAGAGGCGAATCGCGCTCGGAGAGTAGAAACATCTACAGAAGCGGCGCGACTTTTACGAGCTACTTCTCAACTAGATTTGTTTGGCAGAAAAGTTGGGAAGTAGGATTTTAGGATAAAAAAACTCTAACTTTCCAGACAATTTTTAAAATCCTTAAGAGGTTGTTTGAAAAGTGGTTGCCTGTGATTTGAGGGACTTATTGATCCCCCCTAGCCCTCCTTAAAAAGGCTACGGTGTACACACAAGTCGAATTACCCCCCTTAATCCCCACTTATTAAGGGGGGAAACAAGAAATCTAGTTTCCTCACGCCACATGCTTCAAGTCGGGCATTGCCCGCCCAACGCAGTGGCTCCCCTTTATAAGGGGAGGGT
>NZ_JABXKM010000129.1:0-13045 GCF_017115025.1 Nostoc sp. NOS(2021)
TTGCATAAATCAAAAAAAGAACCCCACCCCGCCTTTGACTTACGTCAAAGTCTCCCCTCACTGCCTGCGGGTGGGGTGTTAGGGGACTTTTGCAAGAGGTCTTTTGAAACGCAAAGGTACACAAAGTAATCCTCTGCGTTACTCTGCGATTTACTTTGCGCCTCTGGAGCGTTTAAACTTCAATCGCCGTCTCTTTCTCCTCACTTTTTGGCTGTGAACTCAGGCGATCTAAAATCTCTAAAATCTCTTGTTCAAAAGCAACTTGGGCGCGATTAGTTTTGCCACCCACATACAAGCGATCGCCTTTTTGCAATGCCCATATTTGTGAGTGGGAAAAGTAACTCATCACTACACCCAGCATTAGCAAGCCAAACCCTGAGTAAACAATTGGTATGCCTGGATCGGCTTTAATTTGTAAGCCAGTGCTGCCAATCACATCCAGAATTTTCAGCTTCACGCCATTGATTTCGGTGGACATCCCAGCGCGGACAGTATCAACGAGTTTGCCAGTAGCATCATAAATTAATACCATCCCTTGCAAGTCTTTGGCTAACAGAGAGACACCCTCACTCAAATCCGGTTTAGTCGGAACCCAAGTGCCCCAAATGCGCCCGTTACCATTGGTGTTCAATTTTGCCATCGGTAGCTGAAAAATCGGGCTGTTGTTAAATTGGACGCGAACAGCTGCAAGTCCCCAATCAGTTTGATACAAAGTTACGCCATGATAGCGCAGAGGCTCGTTGACAAAAATCTTCTTGTGGTCAACTTCCTTTCCCTGATTATTTAAGACAGATAAATCCGAATAAAATTGATTAATGCCGCCAGATGGTGTGTAGTCAATCCAAAAACGATTGACGCGCACAGACCAATCTTTCGGGACTTGGGCTGCTGCTAAGGGGCCAGCATCTACAATATTTGTCACTTTAAATGTATCGCCACTAGCAACCATTTCTTGAGCCAGAAACCCAGTCATCGCCCCCCAAATTCCCCCTAGCAGAATAGCGACGATGCCAATATGAACGATAATTGGGCCGATGCGTCCGACTATTCCCTTACGGGCGTAAAGGAGATTTTCTTTTTCTTGATCTTGAAAAATTTTATAGCGGCGTTTCTGTAATATTTGGGTGAGGGAATTCAAAGAACCAGTATCTAGTTCTGCACTTAAAGCTAACTTTTGAAATTGCCGGGGTTCTTCGTAATATTTCCAGCGCTGGGCAGCTTTTAAGGCTGGTAACTGACGGGTAAAAGAACAAGCAGTTAAGCTAGTACCAAATAAGATGAGTAATGCCAGAAACCACCAGGTACGATATACGTGGTCTAACCCAACTACCTGAATTACCTTCCAAGTTAGGAAACCAAATAAAGCTGGATGTTCTGGGTAGTTGGCTTGGTAAAATGCGGGTGACTGACCTTGCTCAATTACAGTACCGGTGGAGCTAAAGATTGCAATCAATAGCAGTAGTGCGATCGCTAATCTTAAGTTGGTCAGTACAGGCAAAAGCTCTTGCCGTAAGAACTGCCCAGGTATTAGCCACCATTTTAATTCTTTGGATGCTGAATCTTCTAAAGTCATTACGTGTAAAATCTAACAAAGGTATTGATAAATAAATCTCAATCAGGCACTATCAAGAACAGGACTTACGCAAACAATAGCCGAAAATAATGATTTTCAGGTAGGGGCAATTCATGAATTGCCCCTACAGCGTGTATTTTTGCGTAAGTTCTAAAGTATTAAAAACTGCCAAGGGGAATCCGAGAAATTAAGGAAAATACACCGAATCCTACCAACAGCGCCCCACTAACTGGATTAATCCAACCAGACCAGCGACGCAATTCCAGTAACTTTTTAATTGAAGCTGTAAAAGTACCCGCCAAAATCAAGGGTGCTACATAACCGGCTGTGTAAGAAAGTAGCAAAACAGCGCCTAAAATTAAGTCTTGTGTATTGGCAATCCAACCCAGTAAGCTCGCTAAAACAGGCGTGCTACAAGGGGATGCGACTAAGCCGAAAGTCAGCCCCAGCAAATAGGAACGCAATCCTGCTGGTAAATTTGGCGAAATCCAATTGGTTTCACCCAAGGATGGAAATTGCAAAGGTAGTGCTTCTAGTAAGTTCAGCCCCATGAGAATGGCGATAATGCTGACGATAATCGGCAAACCAATTCCCACTTGACCATAGACTTTTCCCACAAAAGCTGCTATAATCCCTAGCCCTGCCAATGTAGTTGCTAATCCGAAAGCAAACCAAGTTGATTGGGCAGCTGCTTGCAGACGGCTTTTCGCTTCATAACCGCCGATGTAACCAATGGTAATTGGTAGCATAGAAAGCATACAGGGTGTGAGACTCGTGAGCAAGCCAGCTGCAAAGATGATACCAATACTGATCACGCTAAGGTGTGTCAGTTGGTTAGAAACAAGGCTGTTGGCAAATTGTTCTAGTTGGTAAATTTGGGTTTGCAGGTTATCAAGCATGGAAAGTTTCTGAGCGGGAAATGCTTACTCTGCTTGAATTGTAGCTTATTTTTGGCTGTAGAGTCAGCAGAACTCATTATCTGAACCTGATATCATCTAAATTTAACCTGGGCAAAGAAATGTATCTAAAATACAATTAATCTCGCATTATCCCTGAAGAAGCACGCCTGGAGTATTTGGCATGATGATTGCATTACCCGGATTTCAAATTGTCACTTTGTTAAAAGCAGGGGTAAAAGCAGTCATATACCGTGGAATTAAGCTTAAAGATCAGTGTCCGGTAATTATCAAAGGGCTACGTCCAGAACAGTGTACACCGAATAATATTGAACAACTTAAACATGAGTATGCGATCGCTCAAAGGTTAAACACCGCAGCAGCACTCAAAGCCTACGCCTTAGAGATGCACCAGGGAATTCCTTATTTAATTATGGAGGATTTTGGGGCGCGATCGCTCGACCAGTTTCTAGACCAATTTCAACAGCCTGTGCCGTTTCTGAAGATTGCCATTGAAATCACTAGCAAACTCGCACAAATCCACACTTATAACATTGTCCACAAGGATATTAAGCCGCAAAATATCTTAGTTAACCTCGAAACTAATCAGGTTAAAATTGCCGATTTTGGAATTGCTGCCTTCATTCCATACCAGCAGCAAATAGTTAGCAGTTCCAGTCGCATTGAAGGCAGTTTACCTTATTTGTCACCTGAGCAAACCGGGCGGATGAATCGAGGAATTGATCATCGCAGCGATTTGTATTCACTAGGAGTCACCTTTTATGAGATGCTCACAGGTCAGCTACCATTTCAAGGCAAAGACGCCTTAGAGTGGGTGCATTGTCATATCGCCAAATCTCCGCTATCCCCGACAAAGCTGAACTCTGATATTCCGCAAATGCTCTGTGACATCATCATGAAATTGCTGTCGAAGGTTGCAGAACAGAGGTATCAGAGCGCTTTAGGTTTGCAATTTGATCTGGAACGGTGCTTAAAGCAATTGGAAACAACCGGAGAAATCCAATCTTTTGTTTTGGGTGAGCAAGATATCTCAGAGCGCTTTCAAATTCCTCAAAAATTGTATGGGCGAGAACAAGAGATTGCCAAGCTTTTACAAGCATTTGAGCGAGTTGTTAGCCAAGGAAAACCAGAACTCGTATTAGTTTCTGGCTATGCTGGAGTTGGTAAATCTTCTATTGTGAAGGAGATTCACAAGCCCATTGTCAGAGAACGCGGTGCTTTTATCTCTGGGAAGTTTGATCAGTACAAACGAGATATTCCTTATTCCACTATTGTTCAAGCTTTTCAAACACTTGTTCGACAAATTTTTACTGAACCTGAAGATCAACTTGCTACCTGGAAAAAGCGAATACAAGCAGCATTAGGAAACAATGGTAGACTAATCACAGATGTAATTCCAGAAGTTGAACTAATCGTTGGAGAACAGTCTCCTATACCAGAGTTGGGGCCTGCCGAATCTCAAAACCGATTCAATTTGGTGTTTCAGAATTTTATCAATGTCTTTGCTCAAAAAGAGCATCCACTCACTGTCTTTTTGGATGATATGCAGTGGGCAGATAGCGCTACTTTGAATTTAATTCAAACTGTGATTACTGGCTCTAGTATCCAGTATATCTGCTTCATTTTGGCGTATCGAGATAACGAAATAGATATTGTACATCCCTTCAATTTGATGATAGAGAAGGTTCGCCAGTCTGGAGCAATAACGACTGAAATTATCCTTACCCCGTTGAATCTTGTCTATGTCAATCAGTTAATTGCTGATACCTTACATAGTTCAGTAGAACAAGTAGAACCCCTTGCTCAATTGATTATCCAAAAAACTGACGGTAATCCTTTTTTTATTAATGAATTTCTGAAAACACTGCATCAAGAAAATTTACTGAATTTTTACCCCCCTCTGTCCCCCCTTAGTAAGGGGGGACAGAGGGGGGTAGGGGGGTGGCAATGGAATCTAGCTGAGATTGAAGCCCAAGGTATTACAGATAATATTGTCACTCTGATGATTGGGCGGATGCAAAAACTGCCAATTGCAACTCAACAGATGCTTAAATTAGCCTCCTGTATCGGTAATCGCTTTGATTTAGAAGTTTTAGCGATCGTTGGTGAACAATCTATCGAAGAAACGGCAAATGCACTTGTTGAAGCAATTTTAAGAGGATTAATTATCTCGATTGAGTCAGATGAAACTGCCCAGAAAAACTATCGTTTCTACCATGATCGAGTTCAACAAGCTGCTTATGCCTTAATTGCCGATGAATCAAAGTCGGCTGTTCACCTGAAGATTGGGCGACTTTTGCTCAAGAATGCTAGTCATGAACAAGTGAATGAGCAAATTTTTAATTTAGTCAATCAGCTTAATCTCGCGGTGGATCTGATTATTGAACAAATAGAAAAAGATGAATTGGTACGATTAAATTTAATCGCTGGTAAGAAGGCAAAAGCTTCTACCGCTTACATTCCTGCTAAAAAGTTTTTTAGCGTTGCCATGAATCTTTTGGCTGAAAATGCCTGGATTGAACAATATGAACAAACATTTACTTTATTTAGAGAACGGGCTGAGTGTGAATTCTTAACAGGAAATTTAGAGCAAGCGGAAGAATTATTTGAGCTACTATTGCTAAAAGCCGAATCTCATGTGGACAAATCTAATATTTATATACTGCAAATCAGACTCTATCAAGTTGCAGGTAGGTATGAAGAAGCGCTGACATTGGGATTAGAAGCTTTAGAACTTTTTGGGGTGACATTCCCTGATTCAAATGAGCAAGTGCAAAGTGCGATAGCTATTGAGAAAAACCAGGTATTAATAAATTTAGGTGATAGACAAGTCTCTGATTTAATTAATGCTCCGATAATCCAAGATCCAAATATTAAGACACTGATTAGTCTGTTAACGACTTTGGGGCCACCTACTTATCTCGGTAGACCTCATATCTTTCCGTTAGTTGTACTCAAAGCAGTTAACTACTCACTCCAGTTTGGGAATACGGAAGATTCCTGTTTTGCTTACAGTATGTACGCCATGTTATTAGTTTCCATCTTCCATGATATTCCTACAGGCTACGCATTTTCTGAGATGACAATTCAATTAAATGAAAAGTTGCATGACTTGAAACTTAGAGGAGTTGTTCTACACATTCATGGAAGTCATATCAACGTTTGGTGTAACCATATTGCTACCGATATTCCCTTTTTAGAGCGGGGATTTATCGGCTGTGTGGAAGCAGGCGATGTGACGATGGCAAACTACAACGGCTATCAAGGTTCTTGGCAAATTATCCAGTTAGGCTCTCCACTTGCAGATACATATAAATCTCTAGAAAAATACACCACCTTTGCCCGCCAGTCTAAACATGAGGCTGTCTATCAGACAATCCGATTACAGCAGATGTTACTGATGAATCTGCGTGGACTCACTTACCATAATCTGACTCTAAGTGATGATAATTTTGATGAATCAGGCGCTTTGTCTATTATTACAGATGCAGGTTTTGTCAGTGGAATTATTTTTTATCAGATTATCAAATTAATTATCTTTTTTACATATCGACAGTATACAGAGGCATTGAATTCTGCCTTAGAATTATCCCAGCTTCCAGTGACAACACTGGCATTACCAATTGAAACAGATTATATTTTATATTACTCACTAACTCTCACGGCTCTTTATCTAACAGTAACTTCTCAAGAACAAGAACAGTTTTTGCAAACCCTAGAATCCCATCAGCAGCAATTGCAATACTGGGCTAACCACTGCCCTGCAAACTTCTTACACAAGTCTCAATTAGTAGCTGCTGAAATAGCTAAGATTGAAGGTCGGGACTTGGAAGCAATGCGCCTGTATGAGCAATCAATTGCTTCAGCCAGTGAGCAGGGATTTGTGCAATATGAAGCTTTAGCTAATGAGCTAGGAGCGAAGTTTTACTTGGAGCAGGAGTTTAAATTAATTGCCAAAACCTACTTGCAAGCAGCTAAAAATGCCTATATGCGCTGGGAGGCATCTGCTAAAGTCAAGCACCTCGAAGAATCCTATCCTCAGCTATTGCCACAACAACAGCTTGTCTCTAACGGAACGTTTATCACCACAGGTGAACATCTAGACTTTTTATCAGTAGTTAAAGCGTCTCAAACCATATCTAGTGAAATTGTTCTTTCGCGGTTGTTGAAGACATTAATGCAAATTGTCATCGAGCAAGCAGGAGCAGAAATTGGTTATTTGTTGCTTGAACACGAGCAACATCTGGTGATCGAAGTAGAAGCTAAGGTTAATCCCCAAGCAGAAAAGCTGAATGTTTCTCTAGCTGTATTAAAGGGTGAAATTTCACAGGTTATTCCGCAATCAATGCTGAATTATGTCCAGCGAACTCAAGAAACAGTGATTTTGCAGAATGCCACTGAGCAAAATCTGTTTTCCAAAGATGAGTATGTAATTCAAAAGCAACCTAAATCTGTACTTTGTTTGCCGATCGCTCGTCAGTCGAAATTACTTGGTATTTTATATTTAGAAAACAATCTGATCTCCAGTGCCTTTACACAGGACAAACTTTCGGTACTGGAAATCTTGACAGTTCAAATTGCCATTTCTCTAGAAAATGCTCGTCTTTATCAAGGTCTAGAAGACAGCCAAGCACAACTAAACCTCGCTTTGAAATCTGCCAAAATCGGTGTTTGGAGTTGGGATATTGCCAACGATCGCCTTAACTGGGATGAGCAGATTTATCAACTATTTGGGTTAACACCTGAAACCTTTGCTGGGACTTCCGAAGCACTTTTAGCTCGTCTGCATCCAGATGAGCGAGGATTGCTGGCTGAATCGTTGAGTCGAGCGATTAACGAAGGCGTAGAGCATAATTTAGAATATCAAATTATTCGGGATGACGGCAGTATCCGCTACGCAGCCTGTCGGGGAAAAGCCTTTTTTAACGAAGCAGGTAAAGCCACACACATGAGTGGTGTTGTGCTTGATATCACCGCTCGCAAACAATCTGAAGCCGAACGTATCCAACTGATTCAAGAGCAAACCGCCCGACAAGAAGCAGAAGCCGATCAAGAACGAGCAACGTTTTTGGCTCAAGTCAGTGCAACACTCGCCTCTTCCCTCGATTACGAAAGCACGCTAGCAAGTGTGGCAAACCTAGTTGTGCCTTACTTCGCCGATTGGTGCGGCGTTGATCTCCTGCAAGACAACCAATCAATTAATCGGGTAGCAGTTGCTCACCGAGATCCAGAGAAAGTGAAACTCGGTTGGCAACTTTATCAGCTTTATCCGAGAAAGTTAGATGCACCTGGAGGTGTGCCGGAAGTGCTGCGTACAGGACAAGCTGAAATGGTAGCTGAGATTTCAGATGCAGCCCTAGCAGCAGCCATCCCAGATCCAGAACATCTGTGGATTCTGCGTGAACTTGGTTTAAAGTCTTGTATAATCTTGCCCTTGATGGCACGCGGACGGATTTTTGGTGCTATTTCCTTTGTGACTGCTGAATCAGAACGTCGTTACAGCACGGCTGACTTGTCACTAGCGGAAGATGTTGCCCATCGAGCGGCGATCGCCATCGATAATGCCCGCCTTTACCAAGAAGCGCAGCAGGCACAAAAAACGGCAGAAAGAGCTTTGGAGCGCATTGCCCGTCTCCAATCGATCACGGCTGCCCTTTCAGAATCGCTGACACCAGCCCAAGTATCTGAAGTGATTGTAGAGCAGAGTATGGCTGCCTTGGGAGCCAGTTGTGTCCTCGTCGCCTTGCTGAATGAAAGTAAAACTGAACTGGAAATTGTGCGTGCGGTTGGCTTTAAGCAAGATTTGGTGGAGGCTTGGCGTAATTTTGCCATCGATTCACCTTCTCCCTTAGCAGAAGCTGTGCGGACTGGGCAACCTATTTGGGCTGAACCAATACAAAATCGGGTAGCTCGTTACCCGCATTTAGCAGAAACTTACGCCCAATATGATTTTAATGCCTGGATTTCTATTCCATTGATGGTAGAAGGTTGGGCAGTTGGTGGTATAACTTTGGGATTTGCCAAGCTTCAACAACTTAGTGGGGAAGATCAAGCGTTTATCTTGGCTGTTGCTCAACAATGCGCCCAAGCGATCGCTCGCGCCCATCTCTATGAAGCTGAACGAACTGCACGAAGCGCTGCGGAATCAGCAAACCGCATCAAAGATGAATTTCTCGCTGTGCTATCCCATGAACTGAGAACACCGCTTAACCCGATTTTGGGTTGGGCAAAACTGATGCGGAGCCGCAAGCTTGATCAAGCAACAAGCGATCGCGCCCTAGAAACCATTGAGCGCAATGCCAAGTTGCAAACTGAATTAATTGAAGATTTGCTTGATGTTTCTCGCATCCTTCAGGGTAAACTTAACCTCAACTTCGACCTGATTAATTTGGTATCAGTGATTGAAGCTGCGATCGAGACAGTGCGTTTATCTGCACAGGCCAAGTCTATCCAGATTCAGACAATTCTTGAATCTGGTGTTGGGCCAGTTTTAGGCGATGCCAATCGATTGCAACAAGTCATTTGGAATATCCTTTCTAATGCCATTAAGTTTACTCCCACCAGGGGAGAGGTAAAAATTAAATTAGAGCAAGTCGGCTCACAGGTACAAATCCGCGTAATTGACACAGGGAAGGGGATTGCACCTGAGTTCTTACCTTATGTCTTTGATTATTTCCGTCAAGCAGATGGTGCCACAACTCGAAAATTTGGCGGTTTAGGTTTAGGATTAGCGATCGTCCACCATCTTGTAGAACTTCACGGGGGAACTGTTCAAGCAGAAAGCCTGGGCGAAGGACAAGGAGCAACTTTCACCGTCAGAATTCCATGTTTACAGGATGAAAGCAAAGGAATCAAGGATGCAAAAGATAACTCCTCACTTGTGGCGGCTGAGTCTTTGCCCCTGTCTGGCTTAGAGATTCTCGTGGTGGATGATGATGCAGATATGCGAGAATTTTTGCCCTTCATGCTAGAGCAATATGGTGCAACTGTTACCGTTGCAGCATCAGCCATTGCAGCTTTAACTGCCCTGAGTCAATCCCAGCCAAATCTGATCATCAGCGATATCGGGATGCCAGAAATGGATGGCTATATGCTGATGCGACAGGTGAGGAGTCTGGAACCAGAGCAAGGCGGGACAATTCCAGCGATCGCTTTAACTGCCTATGCTGGTGAGATGGATCATCAGCAAGCGATCGCTGTCGGATTTCAACAGCATATTTCCAAGCCTGTAGATCCAGAAGAATTAGTGAAAGCGATCGCGTTATTAGACTTATTGCAAAATTGAAGGAGGCCCGAGACCGGACAATACGGTTCGGTTAGGCATATTAATCCCTCGAAGATCCCCCCAACCCCCTTAAAAAGGGGGGCAAAAAACCGCTTATTTCCCCCCTTTTTAAGGCTACGGTGTACACACAAGTCCAAAAAAGCTCGATTGACCATTGTTCTCTCGTTCCCATGCAGAGCATGGGAATGGCTGATTAGGGGCTGCTGCATCCAGTTAAATATTGAGTCAGAGACTCAATGAATGCATTCCCATACGGAGTATGGGAACGAGTCAAACCTCATTAAGCAAGGTTTTTAGGACTTGTGTGTACACCGTAGCTTTTTAAGGGGAGCCAGCGCGGTCTTGGGGGTTTCCCCCATGAGCGACTGGCGTGGCTTAGGGGGGATCAAGTCTTATCCAAACCGTATTGAATTGACCTCCGCTTTCCTCCACAGGATGACGCTAGCTAAACAAGCGATTAAACTATGGATAATATCAAGCAATTGTTGCTTTTAGCACCACTTACATAAATTTAATTTCATTGTTAAATCTAAAATCTCATCCTGCTATATAAAATACCAATTATGTCAGTGTATCAAGTAAGTTCTGGGGAGACCACCGATTTGATTATTGGTATTCACAACCAAGAAAACCTCGAATTACAAGCAAATTCTGCTCCTGTGGGCGCTCTTGCCACAAGAAAAGGAAATTTTTCTACGTTTCTTGCTCCCCTGACTCAGGATACTTTTAAACAAGTCGTTAAGGAAGTCGAGCAAAAATTACAGATTGTCCATCAAACCCTATCAATGCTGGATTCTCAGGGGTTTGAAACTCTTCTGCAAGAAATGTTGCATTCGATTACCTTAAAAACCGGGGAATTACTGGGGGCAGACCGGACGACGATATTTTTATTGGATGAAGAAAAAAAAGAACTCTGGTCAATTCTGGCTGAGGGGGAGGGTCATCGCTCTTTAGAAATTCGCATCCCCGCCGATAAAGGCATTGCTGGGGAAGTCGCCACCTTCAAGGAAGTGATCAATATTCCCTTTGATTTTTATAGTGACCCGCGATCGCATTTTGCCCAAGAACAAGAAAAAAGAACTGGCTACCGCACTTACACCATGCTGGCTTTGCCATTGTTGAATGAACATGGAAAGTTAGTTGCGGTAGTCCAGTTACTAAATAAATTAAAATCTGTTAATAATTCCGATGCTCCACTTGCAGAGCGCATTGATACCAAAGGTTTTATCTATGCTGATGAGGAATTATTTCAAGAATTTGCCCCTTCGATTCGTCTGATTTTAGAATCCTCGCGCTCTTTTTATATCGCCACTCAAAAACAAAGAGCAGTGGCGGCGCTGATGAAGGCGATCAAGTCCCTTTCTCAAAGCAGTCTCGACTTAGAAGACACCCTGAAGCGGGTGATGGATGAAGCCAAGGAACTGATGAATGCCGATCGCAGTACCCTATGGTTAATAGACCGCGATCGTCATGAATTGTGGACGAAAATCACCCAGGACGATGGTTCAACTAAGGAGTTACGAGTACCCATAGGTAAAGGCTTTGCTGGTTTAGTGGCGGTTTCTGGCAAGAAACTGAATATTGCCTTTGACTTGTACGACAATCCTGACTCGGAGACAGCCCAACAACTTGACCAGCAAAATGGCTACCGCACCTGTAGCTTATTTTGTATGCCAGTGTTTAACGGCGATGAACAACTAATTGGCGTTACCCAGCTCGTAAATAAAAAGAAATCTGGTGATTTTCCACCTTATAATCCAGCTGATTGGCCCAAAGCTCCCGACTGCTTCCAAGCTAGCTTTGACCGCAACGATGAAGAGTTCATGGAAGCTTTTAATATTCAAGCCGGAGTAGCGCTGCAAAATGCCCAGTTGTTTGCCACAGTCAAGCAACAAGAACAAATGCAACGGGATATTCTGCGTAGTCTTTCCAATGGAGTGGTTTCCACTGATAAAACTGGATTAATTATCGCCGCCAATGAAAGTGCCAAGCGTTTGCTAGGAATGGAACCAGAAGACCGTTTAGAAGGAAAATTAGTTACTGATGTCATCGTCCTCAAAGAAGGTGACTTTAGCAAGTGGTATCAGGATGCTTTACATGCAGTTGACTTAAAAGGCCGCCAGCAATATTACCCCGATCGCACACTCATAAGTACTAGCATAAAACCGCACAGTATTAATTTATCGATTAACACAATTGCCGATGCTAGCGACCAAGAGCAAATCCGTGGGGCGCTGGTGGTGATGGAAGATATCAGTGATGAAAAGCGGCTCAAGAGTACGATGTACCGCTACATGACCCAGGAATTAGCCGAAGAATTGCTGAAATTGGATGATGCTAAACTAGGAGGCGCTCGTAAAGAAGTTTCGATTTTATTTTCCGATATTCGCGGCTACACCACTTTAACGGAAAGCTTGGAAGCAGAAGAAGTGGTAAGTATGCTCAATGAATATTTTGAATCAATGGTGGAGGCAGTTTTTAAACATAAAGGCACCCTTGACAAATACATCGGCGATGCCATCATGGCTGTGTTTGGTTCTCCTCTACCCTTAGAAGAACACGCTTGGATGGCAGTGCAAACAGCCTTAGAAATGCGCGTTCGGCTGCACGAATTTAATCAACGTCGCCACGCAGCTAATAAGCCCAAAATCAAGATCGGCATTGGCATCAATTCTGATACCGTGATTAGTGGGAATATTGGCTCTAGTAAGCGAATGGAATTTACCGCCATTGGCGATGGTGTTAATCTTGGCTCCCGATTAGAAAGTGTCAGTAAACAGTATGGTTGCGATATTATTATTAGCTATAACACTTTTAAACCATGCCAAGATTATATTTGGGCTAGGGAACTAGATTACATTCGTGTCAAGGGCAGAAATGAGCCAGTAGCCATATATGAATTACTGGGTTTGCGTTCCAATCCGATTGAAAGCGAAAAATTGCAAGTGATTGAGCACTATCAGAAAGGGCGCGAGTATTACCTCAAGCGGGAGTTTTATCTTGCAAGAGCTGAGTTTGCTAATGTTTTGGCAGCAGACAATCAGGACAAAGCTGCGATGTTGCATCTGTTGCGTTGTCAGCATTGGTTACAATCACCCCCAACAGAATCAGATTGGGATGAAGGAGTCTGGACATTTCTGGAAAAATAAATGTGTTCGGAACTCGAAGTTTGGTGTTCGGAACTCGAAGTTTGGTGTTCGGAACTCAAAGTTTGGTGTTCGGAACTCAAAGTTTGGTGTTCGGAACTCGGAGTTTGGTGTTCGGAACTCG
>NZ_JABXKM010000129.1:13055-40543 GCF_017115025.1 Nostoc sp. NOS(2021)
TTGCTGTTCCAAGTGAATTACGCCTGCACAATAAAATCAGATGCCGTGAGATTTGGCGCACCAGTGAGAGTCGCAAATAAACCGCCACTGCCGAAACCAGCCGCGCTGCCATTTTGGTTGTAGAACAATTGCCCACTTATAGCGTCATACAGAATTTTCGCCGTGCTAGTCGCTGAAGAAGTGATTTTAAAATCACTCTTCTTACTAAAACCATTTCCCGCAACAGAGCCGATCGCACTAAAGGTAGTCTTATCCAGTACAATCTTGTCACCTTCAGAACTGTTGAAATCACTAATAGTATCTAGACCAATAGCAGAGCAGTTAAAAGCAGCACTGGTATTGTAAACGAAAGAGTCAGCACCCGCACCGCCAACGAGAATATCATTACCCGCACCACCAATGAGGGTATCATTACCAGCGCCACCCCGCAGATCGTCATTGCCGCTTTTACCATCGATTTTGTCATTACCCCCCTGACCATTAATCACATCATTGGAGTTGTCAAAACCCGTGATGTTATTATTCAGGTCATTAAGGAAAGTTACCGTGTTCTTGTTAAACAAATTAGTTTGAGTGGAGTTGGCATCAAAGACATCAAAACTGTCAGCGATGCTAGTTTGCCCATCAAATATGATATTGCCGATCGCTGGTTTTGCTCCAGAAGTTGGTAAATTATCCAAGTTTTCCAGTTGAAAGTTTTGCAGAATGACTTTAGTATTGCTTGTATCATCAAAAGTGACTTCTAGATTCTTACCATTTTGAGTTAATTGCAGATTTCGGGCAGTCAATCCCGAACCTGTAAATTGCAACGTGTCCACTTTCCCAATCACAGCCTGTGATGGATTTGAACCTTTACCTACGCCACCAAAATCGCTGATAATGTCAGTGCCATCGCCAGGGCGGAATACAAACTTGTCTTGACCACCGTTACCTGTGAGCTTATCGTTACCGGCTTTGCCGTCGATGATATTGTTGTTAATTGTGCCTGTGAGTATATCTGCACTCCTGCTTCCCGTGATCAGTTTCTGGTTAAAACCCAAGGTGGTGGTTGCCACTGCACTGGTGTTACTGAAACCTTGCCCGTCATTGACGACAAACTCAATGATGCGATCGCTAGTGTTAACAGAAGCAGCTGTATTGTTGTATGTAAGGCTGTTGAGGACTTGTCGGTAATTGGCAATGCTATCTGTGCCGCTGAGGGTGAGAGTGCCTGTGCTGGCGTTGTAGGTAGCAGTGATGTTACCAATGGCAGTGGCATTGAGACTTTCGGCTGCACCATTTAAGGGATTGGTAATGGTGATGGTGGCACCAGCTAGGGTAGTGTTATTGTCGCTCAGGGTGAAGTTGCGATCGACGATGGAGACGGGAGTGCCGCTAAAGGTGGTGCTAAAATCAATTCCACAAGAATTGCCGTTGAGGTCGAGAACGGGGGCGCGGTTGCCAAACAGCACATAGCTTTGCCCCGATTCGGTACCATTGGGGGAGGCATTTGTTGCCCCGATAATTAGGTCGTTGATGCCGTCGCCGTTGATGTCTCCCGCACTGCTGACAGAGATACCTGAACGGTCAAATGCATTGATGCCGTTGATGGCAAAGCCATTAGTGCCGTTGAGGGTGGAGAGGTTAAATTGGGCACTAAAACCGGACTTGCTGCCAAACAGCACGTAGCTCTGCCCTGATTTAGTGCCGTTGGGGGCATCATCTACCCCGATAATTAGGTCAGCGATGCCGTCGCCGTTGATGTCTCCCGCACTGCTGACAGAGATGCCTGAGTTATCACCTGTATTGATGACAAAGCCATTAGTACCGTTGAGGGTGGAGAGGTTGAATTGGGCACCAAAACCTCCCTTGCTGCCAAACACCACGTAGCTATGCCCTAAGTCAGTGCCGTTGGGGTCGGCACTTGATGCCCCGATAATTAGGTCGTTGATGCCGTCGCCGTTGATGTCTCCCGCACTGCTGACAGAGATACCTGAACGGTCATATGCATTGATGCCGTTGATGGCAAAGCCATTAGTACCGTTGAGGGTGGAGAGGTTGACGCTGGGATCAAAACCCCCCTTGCTGCCAAACACCACGTAGCTCTGCCCTGAGTTGCTGGCGCTGTTGGGGTCGGCACCATCTGCCCCGATAATCAGGTCGTTGATGCCGTCGCCGTTGATGTCTCCCGCACTGCTGACAGAGCCGCCTGAGTCGTCATGTGGATTGATGCCGTTGATGGCAAAGCCATTAGTACCGTCGAGGGTGGAGAGGTTGAATTGGGCACCAAAACCCCCCTTGCTGCCAAACACCACGTAGCTCTGCCCTGAGTTGCCGTTGGGGAAGGCTTCTGGTGCCCCGATAATCAGGTCATTGATGCCGTCGCCGTTGATGTCTCCCGCACTACTGACAGAGTAGCCTGAGTAGTCACCTCGATTGATGCCGCTGATGGCAAAGCCATTAGTACCGTCGAGGGTGGAGAGGTTTAATTGGGCACCAAAACCCCCCTTGCTGCCAAACACCACGTAGCTCTGTCCTGAGTAGGTGCCGTTGGGGGAGGCCAAGATTGCCCCGATAATCAGGTCATTGATGCCATCGCCGTTGATGTCTCCCGCACTGCTAACAGAGCCGCCTGAGTAGTCACCTCGATTGATGCCGTTGATGGCAAAGCCATTAGTGCCGTTGAGGGTGGAGAGGTTGAATTGGGCACCAAAACCGGACTTGCTGCCAAACACCACGTAGCTCTGCCCTGATTTGGTGCCGTTGGGGGAGGCAAATCTTGCCCCGATAATCAGGTCATCAAGACCGTCGCCGTTGATGTCTCCTGCACTGCTGACAGAGGTGCCTGAGTAGTCATATGCATTGATGCCGTTGATGGCAAAGCCGTTAGTACCGTTGAGGTTAGATAAGTTGAAAACTGAATTTGCCATGAGTTCGTCCTTTTGTTTCTACAACTAAAAATTGGCCTTGCCGAATCAAAATATGAATCAGGCATAGGCGTAGCCCGTCGTAGACATCGCTGCAATCAGACGAGTACTACACGCCTTGAGCGGCACTGAGCCATACTTTAGATGATGTGTTACCAGGCGAATAGAAAATTTAAGCATTTCTTCTGGCTTAGAGTCACAAAACGTTTTACGATGTAGTCGAACTAGATAATTAGCCATCTGTAACATAACAAAATAAGTATTCTCACAGAACAGTTGAGAACAATAATACAGAAAAATTTTACAATGTAATACCAATTCTCTAAGAAGCTGCACATTATCGGACAGCACAAAAGGTTCCAAGAATAAGTCGCAGATCGCGTGAATTGTGTAGTCGCTACGCTCCCAGACAAAATAAAGAGTAATTCAGTATTTTTTTATTTTTTACTTAGTTTTCTGACTTGTTAACAATTCATGCGCTAATAATGTATCGGCAGCATATTTAATCACATCAAATGACATTCCCGAAAGGTCGGGAATATCTAGCAGAGTATGCTGACCATCACATAAATTTAAAACCCACAAAGTTGCCATTTGATTTAGCCTACTATCTCCAAATTAAATCCAGGTGAGCAGTATTGTCGCTCATCATAGCCATAGGGGAAGAAATCTATAATTTTGTAATCCTGTTTTGAGTTTCTGAGTACATAAGCAGCAACCTTATCAATTTTAGTGTCACCTCTGCGGCTTTTTTTGTAAGTAAAGTTGCCTGAATATTCTAAAGAAGTTAATACCAGTCCATGTTTAATATTATTGACTTTAGCCTCGTTGAGAGCCAACCATGTAATTGAAGCAAGGGTTGCTGGAATCCAGAGAAATCGATAGGAATATTTTGGTATAGTTTGACTTAAATATTTAGCAATAAAAGTAGCGATCGCAATTTGTGGGGGTTTTAATTCAGTAGGAATATTTTCTCCCGAAATAGCAAGTAACTTGGCAGCAATCTCATCTCTGAAGAAAGCAGTTTCATCTTGATTTAACCAAGTGAATAACTTGGCGATCGCTTGTTGGTAATAGCCCAACGCTGTCTGGATATAACCTGCTTTCCGAAGGGGAGTTGTTTCTTCCCGTGTTAACCAACTGAATAACGTTGCGATCGCCTTCGGGCTATGATCTATTTTTAGAGCCTGTTCTAACACTTGCCAAGCTCCAGTCAGATTCCCAGCCTGTAGAGGTCAAAACTGTACCTCACCCAATCAAAAACCGCTATATCTATTGAACTGGCAGAGGTATTTGACCACACTGCCATCAACTCTTTCCATTCCTCCTCTAAGAAAAAGTTGAAGTGACAGCGGCATTTCAAATGAAGCAGGACTTACGCAAACAATAGCCGAAACCCTAATTTTCTGGTAGGGGCAATTCATGAATTGCCCCTACAGCGTGTAGTTTTGCGTAAGTCCTATGAAGATAGAAAGATTCTGCCAATTTGGCATCACAAGTCTCTGTTTTGCAGTTTAAATGAGATATCAAGAGAACGGGATAGCCCAAAGGTTACACGAGGAATAGTTTACCCTATGCCTCAGTACCTCCACAAATCGCCAGTTGTTGACCCAACGCTGTAGAATAACTTCTCAGGCAACTTACAGCGCTCGGTCATCGCTTCGCTACAACTGGCTAGAAATGTACTAGAAAACACATAGTAATTGATCAGTCGATCTACTAGTTAGATTGGGCAGACATCCCTGCTGGCATATTTCCTCTCTTCTCTACGAGAGGCTGCGCCAACGAGACGCTACGCGAACGCTTGAATGAAGAGGATGAAGGGCGTGTGACATTGCCTAATCACCGTACATGGTTAAGGCAGAATAGGATGAGGGGATAATTGCTGATTTGCCTTTACAAGGCTAGTAAACTCTTGCAAAGTTTTTTGATACTTTTCTTCAGCTACCCAGAATAAATCATTATGATTTGCCTTTTCAACCCACAAATAAAGTTTTGGGGATATTGCAGCGTTGAACAACTTTTCTCCATGAGTAAAAGGAATGATATCATCTGCCTTTCCATGAATCACCAAGATCGGACATTTGACTTTTTTGATATTCTCCAGATTGGGAAATTTATCAAAAGGTAAAATCCGAAAAGGTACTATTACTTGAAAAGCGGAAATAAACGAACTTTCAATAATTAAACCAGCTATTGGTTTCCGCATTGCTAAGTTGACCGCAGAACCACCGCCAACCGAACGCCCCAAAACTATAATTCTTTCAGGTGGTATTTTTAAATTTTGGGTCAAATAATTGTAAGCGCTATTGATATCTTCATATGCTCCCCTTTCTGTAGGCTTTCCTTCACTCGTACCATAACCACGATAATCATAAGCAAAGACACTAAAACCCCAGGCGTGTAATTTTTCTAGTATTTCTTTGATATCTCCTAAATCTTCGGAATTACCATGAGAATAAAGAATAGTATATTTAGCTTGATTGTTTAATAAGTATGTAGCTGATATATTCGTATTTTCCCCACTTTTTAACTTAAGAATTCCGGGATTGTCTTGATAGCTAGAAGGTTGAGAAATAAAAATCATACTGTCTGCTCGAAAATATACATATCCACTAAAAAATATATAGATAAATAGTAAAGATTTAACTAGTCGTTGCCAAGTCAAATCACCAATTAGCAGTTTTATAAGTTGCTGTTTTTCCATTAAATTTTATTTTTACGATAAAGCTTTATCAAGAATAAAAGCGTTAGTTGTCATAATTTAGTTGGGTATTCTATAGCAATCCTAAATCATTGATGATAAATTTGGGGACAATTGGGCGAATAGAATTCGCTACTACACAAACAAAGTCTACCTACGTGGACTTAGTGAAATAACCGAGTTCAATAATTTTATCTGCATAGGTACTGATGCGATCGCAGCGAGTCAAACCTACGCACAGCAATAGTCTGATTGTCTTGGAAGGTCATTTTTCCAGTCTTCCTTGGCTTGTCAAGCTTTTAATACCTAACGGGACTTAAACATTTTTGAGAGAGAAACAAGCCTCAAACCCATGTAGGGTAAGGGAAATACACCAAATGCTCAAAAATAGCCCAAACCCAGATATATCAATCAACCAAGCAAAACGATGTCAAAGTCTCTCTGGATATAGATTTGAGGCTTTATTCTGGGTGTTTTTTGTCTAAGTCCCACTAACACCTTCAATTCAATCTACTATATCACCCTGCAATCACTCCTATTTTACAAAAAATATGTATCAAAAATTACTAA
The DNA here is from genome assembly GCF_017115025.1 of Nostoc sp. NOS(2021). Lineage (GTDB taxonomy): Bacteria > Cyanobacteriota > Cyanobacteriia > Cyanobacteriales > Nostocaceae > Nostoc. The sequence continues at coordinate 19,236 of NZ_JABXKM010000129.1, forward strand.
TCTATCAGGAGTAAGCAAGATGGGATTTACTGAAGATATTATCAAGCTGTCTGAACAAGTGCGTAAGCGATTTGACCAAGTTGTTGGCGAAGAAGCTACTAAGATGGCACTGATTGTTCCTTTTTTAAGCGCTCTTGGCTATGATGTCTATGATCCTAGTGAAGTCATGCCGGAATACGTGGCAGATTTTGCGACTAGAAGAGCAGGGCAGTTTGAAAAGGTAGATTACGCTTTAGCTATTAACGGTACTAAAGTTATGCTCGTAGAGGCAAAAGCCCGTGGTCAAAAAGCTGAAGCACATGATGGGCAACTGAGCCGCTATTTTAATGGACTTTTGACAACAAAAGTAGCTATCGTCACTAATGGGGTTGAGTACCGTTTCTTTACAGACTTGCGTGATAAAAATGTCATGGACAAGGAGCCATTTTTTACTTTTAATATCCTGGAATATGATACTAAAGATATTGATAACCTCAAATTTTTTCACCGTGATAATTTTGAGGTTACAGCTATTACCAACCATGCGGAGGAAATGGTTTATGTAAAAGGCATGACTCAGCTTCTAGGAAATCTTTTACGTTCTCCTTCTGAAGAATTTGTTCGCTTCTTAGTTGCTGAACTCGGTACAGTTGCCCCTAGTTATGAAATTAAAGGTCGAATTACTGGTAAAATTATTGATAAATTTAAACCAATTGTTAAAAAGTCGATTCAGGGAAGTTTAGTAGAGTTAATGACTCGCTCACTTAGCCAAGAAATAACTCAGCCTGTTGAACTGGAAGTAGAACAAGAGATTGAAGAAGAGGAAAAACAACAAGAATCTCAAGAATCAAAAGTAGTAACAACTGCTGAAGAAATCGAAGCTTTTGAAAAAATTAAAGCAATTACCCAAACTTCAATGAGTTACAATTTTGAACTCCAATACAAGGATACTGCTTCATACTTTGGTATCAATCTTGGCAAAAGTACTTGGTGGTTTCTGCGGCTGTATCTATCTTCGCAGAAAAAAAGTTTTATGACTCGGCTAAGTGTAGATGAAGTAAAGTCTCTAGCTTCAAATTTTGAAGTGCAGGAAATAACAGCTTCTCTGGGGGATACCGCATCAAAAGTAATTATTTCTTCTGTCAGTGACTTCGATAAGCTGACATCACTGATTCTCCGATGTTACGAAGCAGAAGCAGCCAAGCACCAAGTATTCATACCAGATGTAATCAGAATGGAAAAATCAGCTTAACTCAAGGTATCTACTGCAAAACTACGCCTACCCAACTTTGACAAAAAAAGTGGCTCTGCAATTAGCAGAACCACTAAAGCTTTCGCAAACCTGTTATAACTTAACGAACTGCCCCTTGAGCAGAAACAGTATCAATCGGCTTCATCAGGTACAGCCGCAATAACTGCCAGCCATTGGAGATGTAAAGCGGCAGTTTTTGGAAGAATTGCAGGAATTTGGGAGTATTGGAGTTAGCGATCGCACTCAGCTTCCCATTATTGCTTATACAAGTATCCAAGCGCTGATAAAACTCTGGATTCTCTACATCCAGCATCAGCGGGAACACCCTACCGGCGTTTTCGTTAGTCTTCTGAATAACATGGATGTCGTATTCTCGCGCATCCAGTCCAAGGGTGGCATAAAAGTCCTTCCGTTGGATGTCATTAAGATACATTGTCGCAAACACAGATAACAGGAAAAACCGACTCCACAGCCGTGCTTTCCAATCATTCAATATTTGCGGCTGAGATTTCATGATCGCATCAAAGAAATCGCCGTGACGGTTTTCATCTTGACACCAGTTTTCAAAGAACCGGAAGATTGGATAAATCCGGTCTTCGGGATGTGCTTCTAAATGGCGATAAATAGTGATATAACGCCAATAACCAATTTTCTCAGAAAGATAAGTGGCGTAGAAGATGAATTTTGGCTTAAAGAAGGTATAATTGCGGCTCTTAGTCAAAAACCCTAAATCTAGGGACAGATTAAAGTCCGACATAGCTTTGTTCAAAAAGCCAGCGTGACGCGCTTCATCCCGTGACATCAGGTTAAAGCACTCTGCCAAGACGGGGCTTTTGCCTTTCAAGCGACGACCAAGTTCTTTATACAGCAAAAAGCCAGAAAACTCTGCCGTACATGAACGTTCTAGAAACTCAACGAACAATCGGCGAGTTTCCCCGTCAATATGATCCCAGGATTGTTCAAACTCCGCATCCCGAACAAAGTGATGGCGGTTGTAGTCAGTGCGGAACTCTTCGAGAATGGCTTTTAACTCATCTTCGTTGACGGAGATATCCATCCGCGCCATTTCATCAAAATCGGTAGTATAAAACCGAGGTGTTAACAGGGTTTCTTTTGCCGGGACTTTAATCCCTGGCCGGATTTCTTCAAAGCCTGGTTTTTTAAGGGAATCTACCATGTCTTGATTGCTCTTTCGTCTTTATCTTGAATACACCAAAAAGCCAAGGGTAATGCTCTGGCAAGGCGCAACAGCTGACAATAATCCATTTGTATAAAGTTTAGTCTACCAAGGTGTGGGTTATAAACTAGTAAGCGAAACATTAAGAGTTGCAACAATAATTCCATGTTTGCGGAATCTAAAATCGGAGATTAGTAGTCAACTCAAGTACGTGAAAGGAATTAGCACACGCCCATCGGATTCTCAAAACACTAGTACACTGTGGCGTCAGTTTACCGACCTTTAACCAGTTGCTCAAGCCACTTGTCTGGTTAATTGAGATGATAGCTGGATTTATGCCATGCTGTACTAGTATCTCAGTGATTTTCTGTAGTTGTTGCTACAATACATTAAGCAGTCTCATCATCAGTTGATCATCTTGAAATTAACAATTCATGACTGGCACGATTACTTAAAACTTCTAATTACTCTCGCTATCCATACTGATATCAAACAAAACAGCATGGAAAAACCATCTTAGACAACAAGAGCAAATCCAAAGAGTTGAAAACAAGATGAATCTTGAAAACAATCAGCAGCAGAAAGACCGAGTTCTTGTCTCTTACATCTTGTGTGCAGTTGGATTTTTCGGGGTGGGAGGGCTGCACCGCTTATACAATGGCAAAATAGGGACGGGTTTGTTGTGGCTGTGTACTTTTGGTTTGTTTTACATAGGGCAGACCGTGGATTTGTTCCTTATCCCCAACATAGTTGACGAATACGAACACAAGCTGAGATTAAAAGCGGGTGTATCTCCCTTCGGTGTGCCGTTGAATCAAGCAGTGGTTGCCTCTCAAGTCTACCGGCCAACTGGTAACGAACTCATGATTAAACTAATCGAAGCGGCGGAAAGCAAGGGTGGTATTTTAACTGTCACTCAAGGGGTGAAGTTCACGGGAGCCAGCTTTGCTGAAGTGGAAGCTACTCTCAGTGAGATGTACAAATCAGGTTATGTGAAAATTGATAACGACCCCAATACTGGAGCCGTTACCTACCATTTTCACGAACTTTAATTGTTATTAGTCATTTGTCCTTTGTCCTTCGTTAAAAACCAATGACTAATGACCAATGACTAATTTATACCTAACCACTTTTGACCGTCTAAGCGCTGAACTAAACCAAATACCAACAAATCCAGTGTAATTCTGCGCTCATCGATTAAGAATGACTCAAGAGTGCTAGGTTTTTTGCCTTCATTACAGGAAAATCCCTTTTTCCCTTGAATATCTTCTTCGGGGAAATACAGGTTAAACTGACGTCGACCGGTTTGCGACCAACTGCCGATAATTTGCCAGCATTCTTCGGCGGATTCAAAGCCAGTGATTGGTACTTTCTGCTTGGCAAAAGACACCTGTAAATCTTGCACGCCTTGTTGAGCGATCGCTTTTTGTAAAGCTGGTAAGTAGTCTTGCTCGATGAACTCTACAAATGGCTTATCTTCAACAGCTGGGGCTTTTTCCTTTTTGGCGGCTTTAGCTGCGGCGGCGGGTTTTTCTTCCGTTGCGGCGGCGCTGGGTTTTTCGCCGACTGCGGCTTTAGCTGCGGCGGGTTTTTCTCGCTTGGGTGGCACAGCAGCTGGTTTAGCAGCATTGGGATTATCTTCGGGGTTTGCGGCTTTAGGATCTGGCGCGTTGGCAGTAGGAAGGTCTGTGGCTTCGGGTGAGTCTGTACTAGGAGCGTGTTCTTCAGCCACACTGGGAGCTTGCTTGTCAACAGTGCTGGGAGCTACTTCTCCCGCTTCATTGTGATTGGTTTGGTCTGCCATTGCTCAGGTCAATCCTTTAATCTAGCTTTGGGAGCGATCGCTCACCTTGATGTATCGGGTATTTTCATTTTGACATACTAGTACCTCTGGGCGGAATTCCTAATTTGTAATGACGCTCGTTCCGACGCTTCGCTAACGCTGCGATCGATGCCTAATCAAAGCCATAAGTCCTAAAAACCTAGTTTTGTCGGATGTGTTATGCCGTAGGCTAACGCACCATCCCAGATTTTCGGTGCATTAGGACATTAGTCCCAACGCACGAGAGGTTTTCCAAATTCCGTGAAAAGTAAATTTGTTTTACTCTCTGCATAAATAAATAAAAATGGGGTGAAAAGTAATCAAGCTACTCGTGGAAGATAAGCACTCCACAAAATATAAAATTTATCAACCCCATCATGATTATGGGGATGAGGTAATTAAGTATGATTCATCACATATCTATTTCTGTTCAAAACCCCCAGCACGTTGCCCAAGTTCTCGCTGAAGTCTTGAATGGGCAAGCTTTTCCCTTTTTCCCTAACCCAGGTAGCTATATGGTTTTTCCCCTTGACGAACATGGAACAGGGATTGAAGTTTATCCGTTAAAAACTCAGTTAATACCTGGTGAAGGAGATAAACAGTGTATATTTGTAGAAGATACCACTCCTTCTGGGTTCACAGCTACTCATGCAGCAATCTCGGTTTCTTCTAGTCAAGAAAAAATTGAGTTGATTGGCAAACGGGAAGGTTGGAGAGTATTACGTTGTAACCGCGACTCTTTTTTTGATGTTATTGAGTTCTGGTTAGAAAACAAAGTCATGATAGAACTACTCACACCGGAAATGGCGGCTCAATATTTGGCGGTAACGCAGCCAGAAAATTTGAAGAAAGTTTTTAATTCATAACTCTGCTGCTGCTAATTTAACAACACCAATAACTAAATTAAAAAATTAAAAAGAGAAATCCTAGTATTGTTTAGCAGTGCTAGGATTTCCCTTTGGGAATTGACCCTTCAATTCCCTCAACATACCAATCCATCGCCAGTTGTCCCTGATCATCCAACACTTTACCCGTTGGTACTCGCACCACCCCTTTTTGGTCTTTCACCGGCCCATCAAAAGGATGTGCAGTACCCTGAATAAACTCATCGCGCTTCGCATTCACCAATTCTTGCACATCAGCTGGAATCGCCTGATTCATCGGAGAAATATCCACCATTCCTTGACCAATACCATCCCAAACCTCTTGAGACTTCCAACTATTACTCATTACAGTCAAGGCTGTATCTGTATAAAATTTGCCCCATTTGTTAATAGCTGATGTCAAGTGGGCTTTTTGACCAAACTTACTCATATCAGTGTTGTAGCCAAAAGCATAAATGTCTTTTTCCTCAGCCAATTGGACAACGGCACCAGAGTCGGTATGCTGCGTCAGTACATCCGCACCTAAATTGACCAAAGCTTGAGCCGCTTCTCTTTCTTTTGCTGGATCGTACCAACTTTGTACCCACAGTACCTTAATTTTTGCTTGAGGATTTGTTACTCGCACTCCTTGAGTGAATGCACTGATTCCCCGAATTACTTCTGGAATTGGGTATGCGCCAATAAAACCAACTACATTCGATTTTGTCATCTTGCCAGCAATCATGCCGGTTAAGTAACGCGGTTCTTCAAAGCGTCCCAGATAAGTGCCGACATTGGCAGCACGTTTGTATCCTGCACAGTGTTCAAAGACAACATCACCAAAGTCCTTGGCAACTTTAATTGTTGGGTTCATGTACCCAAAGGAAGTTGTAAAAATCAACTTGTTTCCATCTAATGCTAGTTGGCGAATCACCCTTTGGGCGTCAGCACCTTCGTTGACATTTTCGACAAAAGTAGTTTTTACTTTATCTTGAAGATTGGCTTCCATCTCTCTGCGGCCTAAATCATGGGAATAAGTCCAGCCAAAATCACCCACGGGGCCGACGTAAACAAATCCCACCTTCAGAGGTTCATTTACCGCCACAGGCGACGCTAAGGGAGACACCTCACCCTGCGATTTGGAATTTTTGCCTTGAACACAATTAGTTAAGGCAAAGCTAGATCCTGCTAAAGTGACATACTTTAGAAAATTCCGACGATCCATATTTTATCGATGGGGTTTAGTTGGTGAAAAAGATTTTTTTGATTTCTAGTAGCGACAAACACACTATTGACTTAATTTTAGCTCTTGTTTTTTGCCGTAAACTTACTTACAAAAGAAAGCAATTAATGGTTGAATTGGGCATTGGGCATTGGGCATGAAGAATGTGGACAAGGAGGATAAGGGGAACAAGGAAAGAGTTTCTTTCTCAATTAGGACTTACGCAAAACTAGACGCTGTAGGGGCAATTCATGAATTGCCCCTACCTAAAAATCATTCTTTTCAGCTATTGTTTGCGTAAGTCCTGTTAATGCCCAATCCCTTTTACTAACAACTCCCACAAGGGGATATGGTTTACTGGAGGTTTTTAATGAATTTATTTGAGCTTTTAGTAGGGGAAGATAATCATCCAGCCCTAGTCACGCCTGGGGGGCGATCGCTAACTTATAAGCAATTGCGCGAGAATGTTATTGGACTGGTATCCCAACTCAACAGCTTTGGATTGAAACGAGGAGAACGCATTGCCATTGCCATGACTAACGGTTCACCAATGGCTATTACCTTTTTGGCTGCCGCCCTGTGTGGCACTGCTGCACCCTTAAATCCTAAATACAAGCAAGAAGAATTTGCCTTCTACTACGAAGATACCCAGGCAAAAGCACTGATTACGTTGTCTGAGGGGTCAGAAGCAGCGATCGCCGCCGTCACACCCGACATGATGCTGATTAATGCCAAGGTAAAGACTGACGGCACATTGAGCTTTGAATTAGTCAAAACAGGCTCAGAACCAGCAGAATCCTCGAATCCCACAGCCCCCAACGCCGATGATCTGGCGATGATTCTCCACACTAGCGGCACCACCAGTCGTCCCAAGCGTGTGCCGATTCGTCATCGCAACTTAATTGCTTCAGCCAACAACATCATTGCTGCTTACTCACTCACAGCAGCTGATACTACACTTTGCTTAATGCCCCTGTTCCACGTTCACGGATTGGTGGGCTGTTTGCTGGCAACTCTGGCATCGGGCGGCACACTCATTTGTCCCAATGGTTTTAATGCCCTAGAGTTTTGGAAACTTGTAGATACCTACAAACCCACCTGGTACTCCGCAGCGCCAACCATGCACCAGACAATTTTGGCACGCGCTAGCCGCAACACAGAAATTGTCAAAGCTAACCGCTTTCGTTTTATTCGCTCTAGTAGCGCTTCCTTGCCCCCGATTATCATTGAACAGCTAGAGGCAACTCTTAATGCTCCCGTGGTGGAATCTTACAGCATGACTGAAGCATCTCACTTAATGACCACCAACCCCCTACCGCCAAAAGTTCGGAAACCAGGTACTGTAGGTTATGGCTTCGGTGTGGAAGTTGGGATTATGGACTCCGAAGGCAACCTGCTATCTCTCTTAAGCTTGGGCGAGGTGGTGGTAAAAGCACCCAATGTCATAGATGGCTACGAAAACAACCCCGAAGCCAATGCCACAGCTTTTGTAAACGGTTGGTTTCGCACAGGGGATCAGGGCACACTGGATACAGACGGCTACCTCCGCTTAACTGGACGCATTAAAGAATTGATTAACCGGGGTGGGGAAAAAATTTCTCCCTTAGAAGTAGATGATGTTTTGCTGCGCCATCCCGCCGTCGCCGAAGCTTTGGCCTTTGCCGTCCCCCACAAATCTTTAGGAGAAGATATCCACGCTGCTGTTGTCCTCAAGGCAGAAGCTGGCGAAAAAGAACTTTTAGCTCACTGTTCAACCATGCTGGCAGACTTCAAAGTTCCTAAGCAAGTTCACATTTTGGATCAACTACCTCGTGGTGCTACCGGGAAACTGCAACGCTTGGCTATGGCGAAATTGCTGAATATAGGGGAGTAGGGAGATGGGAGAGATGAGCCTTTGAGGTTGAAGGTTGAGGCGTAAGGTGACTAATTTAAATTACGGAATTGAAGAACCCAGTCCCACAGGTTTAATTTTTACGATGAATAATAAAGTAACAGAAATTCTCTGCTTTTATGTTATGACATAAGCAATTTTGCCAAGAGTAAGCGATACACTAAGGGAAATTCCTTGAGGAAGCGTTGATGGCACGGTCAAATGGGGTTAAAAATGAAACGTCTGCACAGGAATTGCCTACAATTTCAGACAAGAATACACTGACAATTGAAGATTCGCCTGCACAGGAATTGCCTACAATTTCAGACAAAGATACAGTGATAATTGAAGATTCGCCCGAACCAGTGGAAGATGCCCAGGATATTGACGACATCTTGAACTCACTCAAAAGCTTACTAAGTAACTTAGAAAAGCTCCAAAAAGTCCGACAGGAAGTGGGCGACATCAAACCGTTGATTGGGCGGATGCTTGATGGGGAATTGGTTGCTGGTGAAGAACTTGAGCAACTCAAGGCAGGTGTGAGTAGTCTTTCTCGCCTTGTTCGTGCTTATAATGACCATCAAGCAGCGTTGGCTAAAGCACAACCTGCTAGAAACTTGCTAGATCAAGTGCTGAAAGAGCGTAAAGCTAATTGAACAAGATGCGATGTCTACGACGGGCTACGCCTAATTACCCAAATGCGTAGACGCAGAGCGGCTTGTCGTCAGATATCGCGTAAACTGAAAGTGTAACTCAAACTTCAGTCCATCCCATGAAGTCTTTACAAGATTACACCACTGTTATCCGTCCCGATAACAATGGTACATTTGTCGCCTATGTACCAGCAATTTCCGGTTGTCACGCTTGGGGACAAACGCCAGATGAAGCCCGTGCTGAACTTGTTTATGTTTTTGAAATGATTCAAGAAGAATACGAAGAACAAGGACGTTCTCTACCCGAAGATGTTGAACTGTTAATTGCAAATGCCAGCTAAAGCCAGTGAATTAGAACGGGTGGCACGGAAACTCGGTTTTGAAAAAGTGCGACAGAAAGGCAGTCATGCTCGTTGGCAACATCCAGATGGACGAGCAACTACAATTCCCATTCATGGCAACGCTGAAATTGGTAAGTGGTTATTTTATGAAATTCTCAAGCAGTTGGGCATTACAGAAGAAGATTTTAACCAGCTAAAGTAATTAGTGCGTTGGCGTTGGCGTAGCCTCTCCAAGAGTTGCCCGTCGTAGACATCGCACTCGTTATTGGTTCTCGCCAGACTGTTTACTATTGATATTTTTCTCAATAATTGGATAATAACCTAAAATAGGTTATTATCACGAAAGTCTAGTATTACTTGCAAGGTAGGTATCGTAATGAAGACTAATAGAGAGAATCTACCCTTAGACCAAATTCTCTTAGAGGATAGCTTACAACTACTCAGTAATCTGCCAGATGAATGTGTTGACTTAGTTGTATCCTCTCCACCTTATAATCTAGGTAAAGAATACGAATCAAGGCAGGCTCTTGAGATTTATTTGGCAGAACAAACAGCCGTTCTGCTTGAATGTAGCCGAATTCTCAAAAATACAGGTTCGCTATTTTGGCAAGTTGGTGCTTTTTCTGACCGAGGAATGCTGATTCCTCTGGATATTCGCTTTTTTCCGATTTTAGAGTCATGCAGATTAATTCCTCGCAACCGAATTATATGGGCTAGGCAACATGGTCTTCATGCCCAAAAAAAGTTTTCTTGTAGACATGAAACTATTCTTTGGTTTACTAAATCGGATAACTATAAATTTAATCTAGATGCTATTAGAGTTCCCCAAAAGTATCAAAATAAGAAACATTATCGGGGAAATCGGAAGGGGGAACTCTCATGTAATCCAGAAGGGAAAAATCCTGGTGATATTTGGCTATTTCGGAATGTGAAACACAACCATGAAGAACAAACTATACATCCTTGCCAATTTCCAGAAGACTTGGTAGCTAGAATTATCTTAGCTACAACTAACAAAAATGATATTGTTTTAGATCCATATATAGGATCTGGTACTGCGGCGGTGGTTGCTAGAGATTATGAACGCCATTTTATCGGGTCAGAAATTGAACCAAAATATCATCAAGTTGCGTTGCGTCGTCTCAGTGGGAATCCAGATAAAAATGGTTGTTTTGCAAATTTAAAAACATTACGCGATTATGTTGAAAAAACTGGTCAATCTATTGATAAATTAAAGTTTGATGTGCAAGTAGGAAATAAAGCCTCAGAACGCACCAAAGCAAAAATTTATCCAGAAGAGTATCACTTGCAAGAAATGGAAGATAGATTAATCTATGAAGAATCTGCTTTTGCAGCTAATCTAAGAGGTCAAGAAATTCCAGTAGATCCAAAGCTTAATGGCAATGGAAAAAAGACCTCTTTGCAAAATAAAATAGTAAAACAAGTAGAAGAAGTAGAACAAATTGAATTGAGATTATGGAGTTAATAGATTAATTCTTACAATAAGTTAAGTAGACAACGACTACGGGCTGAACGTCCTGCAATGATTTGGCATTGGCGACTAACTCTGGTACTCACAGTTCTAGAATATCTTTTAAATAAATACTCAGTCCAGATGATAGGTACTATTGTATTTTGTTGTTCAAATAATCCAACTAGTCTGATTGGTACATCAAAAACTTGGTATTTAGTCAAAGCTGTTAACTGATTAACAGCTTGTTCATAATAAAGAGTGCTATTGGAAGCAGGAAACATCAGAGCCTTTGTCACCAGAATTACCAAATTAGTTCGGTATCCAACAAATTCAGTTTTAGCTTTGAAGAACAATTCTGAGCGCAAAGTGTTATTGAGTAGGAAGGGATAGTTAGAAAACTCAATTTCAATGATAATGCCAGTTTTGGCAAAATCAACCTCTGTACCCAAGAATCTGTAAGGTGCTGGAATAGGTATATTCGATTGCCAACCATCATGAATAAAGGCAGCTTTAATGTATTCGTTCGTACCTACTGGATCGAATATTGCATTACCCTGAATTCCAGCTTGATCTGAAGCCTTGATGTGCAAAGGCATTCTAGTGAGAGTAGTACTAATCTCATGCCATTGGTTCTGGTATTGGGTATTAATGATTGTATCTGCGGCGTTAAAGTCAACATATTGAATAATGATTATTACGTCTCCTTTTGGTATTTCAACAGTTCTTCGATAAAAGCAAGGGGATCTATTTTAAGGACTTGGGCAACTTGTAAAAATTCAATCACGTCAAGACGACGCTCTCCACGTTCATACTTTGATACATAGGATTGCGGAAGCTCTAGCTTTGCCGACAACTCTGCTTGAGTGAGCTTGGCAGCTTTGCGGGCTTCTATAAGTAGTTGGCGAAACCGATTGTACTCTTCGCTGAAAACTGATTTGGGCACTTTAGCTTGCCTTTTTTCTGGCGATGGTTTATTCGATCTCGATGAGAGTTAGTTAGTACATATTGCTGAACTGAGTTAAATTCTAAAACCTAATATGGTATAAAACCAAAATAGGTTTTAGAAAGCTACTACGAAGACACCATGTGCGTAGGCTTTGGCGTAGCCTCTCCAAGAGTTGCCCGTCGTAGACATCGCACTTCGCACAAAGTCGCTGTATGTCTAAATCTGTGGTTTCATTTGAAGGATATCGAATTTTGCAAGATATCTACTTATGATCATGAATGTTGCACCCGCCATTATAGTACTAGGTCAAAATAGCGTCACAGTAGCACGCAAAATAATCAGTGTCCTACCAGGGGCAACACTATACGGTCTAGAGGGTCGCACGTCTGGAGTTGATGTCAGCTTTACTAATTTTGGCGAGACGTTGCGCGAGTTATTTGTCCAGGGAACGCCGTTGATTGGCATTTGTGCCGCCGGTATTTTAATTAGGACGTTAGCTCCGGTACTCTCAGATAAACGACAGGAACCACCAGTGCTAGCTGTGGCTGAAGATGGTAGCGCTGTTGTCCCACTATTGGGCGGACTTGGTGGAGTAAACGATTTGGCACGCCGCATTGCCGAAGCCCTTGATGTCAAACCGGCAATTACGACCACAGGCGATTTACGTTTGGGCACAACGCTGTTGTCTCCTCCCCCCGGATACCATTTAGCAAACCCAGACGATGCGAAGAAATTTATCTCAGATTTGCTAGCCGGGGCGCAAGTCAAACTAGAAGGCATCGCACCTTGGTTGAGCGATCGCAAACTGCCCATAGATCCAAAGGGAGATTTGACCATCAAAATTACCGAACGTTTGGTGACTCCTACAGCCAACTGCCTTGTCTACCACCCAGCAACGATCGCGATCGCAATTAGTAGCATAATTTATGCAGATGAAACAATAGCTTTAGTACAGCAGTTACTAGCTGATGCCGCATTAGAAAGAGCATCAGTCGCCGGGATATTTGCACCCATCATTGCTGCTGCCGATCCCGCAATCCACGCCGTAGCTAGCGCCTTGGGAGTGCCTGCCCGCTTTTTTACCCCAAATCAGCTAGAAAGTCTACTTTCACAAGGTTATAGCCCCGCCCAAGCCGCAGCGATCGCCGCTACAGGCAAATCCCCCGTTACTCCCTCATCTTCCCAGATTGCGATCGCCATTGCCCCTCAACCAATTGACCTCAACATCACAGGTCAGCCACGTGGACGGTTAGCGATTATTGGCACGGGCCCTGGTGGATCGCAGTGGATGTCAAAAGAAGTGAAGGAGATACTCAAGTCGGCAACTGACTTAGTGGGTTACAAAACTTATTTAGATTTAGTCGGTTCTCTGGCTGCTGGCAAGCAACGGCATGAGTCTGACAACCGCGAAGAAGAAGCACGGGCAAAAATGGCCCTTGATTTGGCCGCATCTGGGCGATATGTAGCTGTAGTTTCATCTGGCGACCCCGGTATCTATGCAATGGCAACAGCAGTTTTTGAAGTATGCGATCGCTATGCCAAACCCGAATGGGAAAGTATCGACATTCATGTGGCACCAGGCATTTCAGCCATGCAGGCAGCAGCAGCAGCGATTGGTGCGCCCCTTGGGCATGACTTCTGTGCTATTTCCCTATCTGATATTTTGAAACCTTGGTCTGCGATCGCACAACGAATTACTGCTGCTGCCCAAGCTGATTTTGTCATTGCTTTCTACAATCCTGTTTCCAAAGAGCGGACTTGGCAACTGGCAGAAGCGAGAAATATTTTGCTGCGACATCGAACACCAGATACACCGGTAGTGTTGGCACGGAATCTCGGTAGACCAGGACAGACGGTGAAAGCGATCGCACTTGACCAGTTAGCACCAGCCGCCGCCGATATGCGGACAATTATTCTCGTTGGTTCCACAAAAACCCGAACCATCAAGCGCCGCGATGGTAATATCTGGGTTTATACGCCGCGTCGCTATACCTAACAGTAGGCATAATAAGGGCTGTCAAGAAATAACTTAGGAATGTGGATTACAGCAGTTTTCATCTATTTGAACCACATCTGTCGTAGGGGCACAGCATTGCTGTGCCCCTACTGCGTGGTCTATTTACCTGAAAATAGCTGTAAACACAAGGCAAAACTTCTCTTTTGTTCGGGAGGCAGGATAACTTTTTTAAATCCACTTTTCTAAGCGATCGCACAATAAAGCCCCAGTACTGGGAATTCATTCCTGGGGCTGTTATACTTGACCACTTTTACTTTTTTAATCTAAAAATATTGTAAATACTAAAGTTTCAAAAGACATATATATCTGTGTTTTTCCAAATACAATTGTTGTTTCCCAAGGTTAGTAGCTTTGAAAACGTAGCTCACCAGGTCGGGAACCGCTATATACAACTCAGAGAATAATTTAATGATCACTGTCCATCACTTGAACAACTCCCGTTCTCAGCGTGTGCTCTGGCTGCTGGAGGAACTCGGCATAGAGTACGAAGTCAAGCGCTACGATCGCGACCCGAAAACTATGTTGGCACCGGCGTCCCTGCGCGAGGTACATCCGCTCGGCAAGTCGCCAGTGATTACCGATGGCACTCTCACCCTGGCCGAATCCGGTGCCATCATTGAATATCTGGTCGAACGCTACGGTAATGGACGGCTGATTCCTGCTCCGGGTACGCCGGAGCGGCTGCGCTACACCTACTGGCTGCATTACGCAGAAGGCTCGGCTATGCCTCCGCTGCTGCTGAAGCTTGTCTTCGACCAAATCGAGAAGGGGCCAATACCCTTTTTCGTGCGACCGATCGCTCGGGCCATCGTCAGTCGTGTCAAGAACTCGTTTATTGAACCTCAGATCGCGCAGCACCTAGATTACCAGGAGGCGGAGATCGGAAAAAGCCCGTGGTTCGCTGGTAACGAATTCACCGCAGCTGATATCCAGATGAGTTTTCCCCTGGAGGCGGCTGCCGCGCGAGCCGGACTGGACGCGAGCCGTCCGAAGCTCATGGCCTTCCTGGATCGCATTCACACACGTCCCGCCTACCAGCGCGCGCTGGAGCGCGGCGGTACTTACGAGCTTCTGAGTTAAGCAGAAGGCTCTTATGAACACATTAACTGAACTGTATTGACTCGCCCAAATTTTAACTGCTTTGTCAGAAAAACTCTTGAGGTTCTGGTGTTAAGCAACTGAGTAATTGCTTGACCCGAATTATTTAGCCGATACCAACAAACACTGTTATATCCCCTGATGGCAGACAAGAATGATTAGTGTTGTATCAGTTACAGTTACCAAAACTGCAACGGTGATGAAATTCCAGGCTGCTCAAGACTATTCTAGATGAAGAGTGCTGAGTTTCAAGTGCTGTTAGCTGTAGCAGGGCGTTTAGCTCATGCTGAGTAAGGTTAAAAGACCGCACTGCCTCCACAAGGGGCCTTGCTCATACCTGCGTACATCAGTACTGAGTACTTTTTCCTCGCTCAGGACTCAGCACTGAGTAAGGTAAGTGGAAGCTTCAAATGTCAGCAACCTCGTCTAAAGAGACGGAGCTTCCACGCATCCCACGAGGTTTTGAGCCGATAGACAAATTTAGTGTGAGGATTTAGCCATGTCTTACCCGATTCCGTCCAAAATGTGGCAGCGAGTCAGTATTGTAACACTGCTGTTGTTAATACCGTCAGTAGGAATTGCAGTTTTACGTCAGTGTGCTACGGTTGCGGTTCCAGCCAATCAGACTCCCCCCAGTTCTACCTCAACAACCTCCATTCTACCCAATCACCCTGATTACCAAGCACTCCAGGCATTGGTACAACAGTATAGTTGTGTCGTCTCTGTCCAAAACTTTGGCACTCTTCCGATAACCCGAACTGAGTTTGCCACAGTCTTGAATGCCTGTCTAAAACGGAGTAATGAGCTAATAGCGACTGACCCCAAGCTAGTTACCCAAGCGGATATGAAAACCCTGCAACGCTTGCAGTCTGAATTCGCGCCGGAGTTAGCAACCCTAATAAGTCCGATAGATGAATTGGAAGCTCGTAATGCCATCACTCCTACTCAGACTACCAGAGAACGCACTCCAGCCGAGTCTTACCGAAAGACTCAATCCTTACCCACAGTGATGCCCCCACCTTCTAGTATTCCGTCTGGCTCATCTGTGCAGGATCAACTTGCTAACCGCCCCGCAAGCCCTAAACGCCAAGCTGGTAGCGGTATTGGAAGGGTTGCCCCTGAGCCACAAACAGGTAGCAGATTCAATACAGAAAACTACAACCGGATTGAGGATAATCCCTTTCATCGCGTCGGTAATGATCCTCTTTCCACCTTTTCCATTGATGTAGATACAGCATCCTACAGCAACGTGCGACGGTTTATTACTCAAGGGGAATTACCACCAAAGGATGCAGTGCGAATTGAGGAACTGATTAACTATTTTACCTACAATTATCCCCAACCAAAAGGCGATGCCGACGGCGGGCAGAGCCAACGCCCTTTTTCTGTCACCACTGAAGTTGCTGCTGCTCCCTGGAATTCTCAACATAAGCTGGTACTGGTGGGTTTGCAAGGTAAACGCCTAGAGAGTGAAACTTTACCACCCAGCAACCTAGTATTTCTGATTGATGTCTCCGGTTCTATGGATGACCCCAACAAATTACCCTTGGTGCAACAGTCCCTCAAATTGCTGGTGAATAAACTGCGTCCTGAAGACCGGGTAAGTTTGGTAGTTTACGCTGGGAATGCTGGATTGGTGTTACCTGCTACTCCTGGTAGTCAGAAATCAACAATTCTGGCGGCGATTGACCGCTTGGAGGCTGGAGGCTCCACTGCTGGCGGTCAGGGCATTGAACTCGCCTACAAGATAGCCAAACAAAACTTCCTCAAGTCTGGTAATAATAGAGTAATTTTAGCTACCGATGGAGATTTTAATGTCGGGGTTTCCAGTGATGGCGACCTGACGCGATTAATTGAACAGAAGCGAGATCAGGGAATTTTCCTGACGGTGTTGGGATTTGGCACTGGCAATTATAAAGACTCAAAAATGGAGCAACTGGCTGATAAGGGTAACGGCAACTACGCTTATATCGATACCCTATTGGAAGCCAAAAAGGTTTTAGTTAATGATCTGAGGGGAACTCTGTTTACCATTGCCAAGGATGTGAAAATTCAAGTGGAGTTTAATCCGGCGAAAGTTCAGGCATATCGCTTGATTGGCTACGAAAACCGCCTGCTGCAAAACCAAGATTTCAATGATGACAAGAAAGATGCCGGGGATATTGGGGCTGGTCATTCTGTGACAGCGCTTTATGAAATAATTCCCACTGGTACGAAGAGCGATGTGAAAGTGCCGGAGGTAGACCCCTTGCGGTATCAACGTTCTGGTGAAACTGCTTCTGATACTGCCGGCAATGAGTTGATGCAGGTGAAACTGCGCTATAAACTGCCCCAGGACAGCACCAGTCAACTAATTACCCAAACCATCCCAGATGATGATTTGAGAGCCGACCAGATACCCTCCACAAACCTGAGATTTGCTGCTGCGGTAGCTACCTTTGGGATGCTGCTGCGTGACTCTGAGTATAAGGGGAATGCTAACTATGATTTGGTGATGAAATTAGCAACCCAGGCAATGGGGGAAGACCAGGAGGGCTATCGGGGTGAGTTTATTCGCCTAGTCGAGCAATCTAGGGGGTTGATTACGAGGAAATGATTGAGATGGCAATAGGGTAGGAGAAGGCGTTTTAAAACCCACACCAAAAGAGCGATCGCCTTTGATGTCTGCAATCAAACAGGCGATCGCTCTCCACTGTATCCCATCTTCCACACTTCAAATAGTAAGGGACTTCCAAGAAATAAATTATCCAAAGAAACGTAGACGCGGAGCGGCTTGCCGCAGGCTACCACTCCAGACGCAGAGAACACAGAGAGAAGAGAAATAGAGAGGATTTTTGCGTCAGTTTTGGGATATTTTTTTATTTGTCAGTCCCTTACCTAAGTTGCTAGTTAAGGCAGCTTGCTAACTGATGATTAGCCTGATTTTTCCACTCGCAAACCAAAGTATGTCAAAACAAGCTCAGTTGAGCCACTATTGACAACTTCATGTACTTCTCCCGGTTCGATCGCCACGCAGTTCCCTGGAAGCAGGGGGTATTCTTTACCATCAATGTGAATTACTCCCGAACCAGTTTCCACAAAGAATACTTCACCTTTTTCTTGATTTCGGGATTGTGAGAAACAGACTCTTCTGGCAAGTTTTTTAGAGAAGTGGTAATCATTCTGGTCTTAAATCGTTAGATAATTCCACAATACCCCTAGACCCATCAATCCTGACTCGTTGACCATCTTGCAGGAGCCATGTAGCGCCTCGAACATCCATCACTGCGGGAATCCCATATTCACGAGCCACGATCGCACCGTGAGAAAGCCGTCCACCAACTTCGGCAATTAATCCTCCAGCCCTTAATAACAAAGGTGCCCAGCCGGAATCTGTGTAAGGCACTACCAGAATCGTATCTCGGTCAATCTCCGGTAAGTCTTGTAAATTTCGCAACACCTTCACCCTACCTTCAGCTTGCCCTTGACTGGCTCCAATACCTTGTAATATTTGGTCAGAGTAGAGTGGAGAGGGAGCTAAGGGGTGAGGCGGTGTATTGCCGTAGACTAAAAGGGGTACTAGAATGATCTCGCTATCTTGCAGGAATTGCGATCGCCTCGATTCCACTAACTTATCCAACTGCTCAATTAATCTGGAATCTTCACCCACAATTAGACGCCGCACTTCATCAAAGTTGAGAAAAAAGATATCTCCTGTTTTTTTGAGTAAGCCTGACTTTAACCAAATCTTCTCTAAAGCGACAAAACTCCAACGCAATTCAGCCAAAAGCCGGGAATAAACTTCGGTAACTCGTCCTTTGATATCCACACGCCGTTGCACAAAAGAACGTTTGCGCTTACCAGCAAAGATGCTATTAATCGCGTCTTTAGCGCCTGATTGTGGTTCGTTACCCTGCATTAACTGCACAAACATCTGCTTAATCATCTGGGGATTCTCCCGCCAAGTGGGAACGGAAATATCAGTTCCCACTTCACTTAAATAGCCGTAATCCTGAAGCAATTCGTCAAATTCTTGCAGGATCTTCTCTCCCTCTGGGGTTTGTTTCAACTGCTCAAACACCTGCTGTGGCTCAAACTCAAGCAATACTTGCTTGGCATCTGTAGCTATTGCACTCAGCGATCGCAATGCCGCTATCTCTGGGGTAACGCTGTGATCAATTTGCCCATCCTTCACCCGAAAAATTCCCTGGCGGAGGGCAGCACTCAAGGGAGCTAATATGCTGTAATACGTCCCATGACGCAGCAACTCTAGGGTAAAGTCAATTCTTGCCAACAGCTTGGATGGTTCCAAGTTATCTATATCTGACTGCGCCAACTGCGACAACCCAGGAATGAACCGTTTATGATAATCCCGCTTGAAGTCTTTTTCTAAACTTAATTCTCGCCTCAGCAATTTCCCTAGTCCTGGCAAATTTTCCCAAGTTGACTCCCAAGACGGTTTACTTAATTTAGCTCCTCTAGTTAAAAATTCCAGACTTGACGATGGCAGTCCCATGCGAAGAAAAATATCTCCTATGAGGGATGCATTAAAGTAGGCTCTGGAATAATGCAGAGTTGCTGTTTCGGCGAAATCTAACCCCAAGGCGCGTTCGCTCAAAACTAAAGTAAAAAGTTCTCCCCAAACTCCACAAGTTAAGGGACGATTAATCGACCATGTTAAGGGGTGAATTACTCCGGGAATCACTTCGGCGGCGATTTTGCGTGTCCACATGGGCAGTAGAGTAGTGATCGGTCGAGATTGCAACACCCAGAGTGTTTGACCGTCGTAACTCCACTCGATATCTTGAGGAGTGCCATGATAGCGTTTTTCGAGTCGGTAGGCTAAGTATGCAACTTGCTTGATTAATGCTTGTGGGACTCGTCCTTCACCCTCTAATTGTACAGAGGAAGAATTTTCTGTTTCCAGGATAAAAGCGCGATATTGTTCTGGTGTGACTTTTCCCGAAACGACTTGCGTCGGGCTGCCGGGAAGGGCTTCGATGATGATCGCATCACCTTGCTGAGTAATGGGATCGCGGCTGAAAGCGACACCAGAATATACACTTTGGACTTGTTGTTGAATCAACACAGCCATTGCTGAGTCATTTAAGCCGCGATCGCGCCGATATTGTACAGCAGATGGATGATTGTAGGAAGTTTGAACTAGGGCGATCGCTGACTGCAATGCCTCTGGGCTGGTAACATTTAAAACTGTTTCATACTGCCCAGCAGCGGAAGCCTGTTCTGAGTCTTCTCCAATGGCAGAAGAACGCACCACCAAGGGAGATAATTCTGATGGCTGGAGAAATTCTGTCAACAGTTCCGGATCATCAATCGGGGCCAGTACCCACCCCTTTGGAACTGGATAGCCCCAGCGCTTAATTTGAGATAACGTCGCCGCCTTTTCTCCGACAATAGCAGCATCCAACTCTTCATCTAGAGAAACCATCGCGCGTTGGCGTAGCCCGTCGTAGACATCGCCGCGTAAAAATTCCAACATCGCTTGCGATTCTGTTTGTGCCTCTTGGGCTGGCAAGTCTATATCATCAGGAATTTTTGTATAAATCCAGCCCATTAAACCAGCTAAAGCAACAGCGGCAAGCATTCTGGGGATATCGCTAATGTGCAGAAGTGTCACAAATAGAGGAAAAAGAAGCAAAACCCCAAATTTGACTACCTGTTTGGAGTGCAGAATTGTAAAGATAATCCCTGCAAAGAAAAATACAAATATTGCCACCAGTGGATCATGTACGACAAATCCCCAAACAACATTTGTCGTACCTGCCCCTCTGCCTATCCAGTATCTACCGATTACCAGAGCGATGAGGGCAATTAATTCCCAAGACGATCCATCTGGGAAGAAAATGCGGGTGAGTAAGACTGCTGCAACTCCTTTAAAAGCTTCTGACAAGACTGCCAGAATTCCGACAAACCTACCGCCGTGATAAAAGGCAGCTGATACACTAATGTTTCCTGTACCAACTTGTGATAATTGCTTGCCCGTAAGCGCGTAAGTAATCCATGCAATCAGGGGTAATCCGCCCAAGAGGGGGCAGACAATTAAAATAACTAAGACACCCCAAGGTTCAAACATTCTGAATTTTGGATTTTAGATTTAAATTTTCCATCTAAAACCTCAAATCTAAAATCTAAAGTTTTTCTGAAATTTTTGATGGTTAATAGGGCGTTTTTATTTACTAGTTGCTTAATGGACACTTGGCTACGACGGAAACCGTTTTTGCCAGTGTCCTTGTAGGCGACTAATGGTCTTAGTTTAGCGCATAGGCAGCTTGCAGCGCCCAGATGATCAGAGCAGTGATCGATCCCAGAAGCAACACGGTAGAGATAGTGACTACTTTTGGAGAATCTGCACCCTCAAATTTCATAATTCCGCGATTTAAGTCGGACACAGCTTTGTAATCCTCTTTTGTTGGAGCATGAAACATTTGTCCGTTTTGATTGTAGTCCTTCTATTTACGGATGATGTTAAATTCCTAATATTATTTTGTTTAAGTTTGGCAATTTTTGCATCACCACAATTACTTACTTTTTCAGAACTATTAGTCTTATTTTTACAATGATGGGGAGTGGGGAGCAGGGGAAGCTGGGGAAGAA
>NZ_JABXKM010000097.1 GCF_017115025.1 Nostoc sp. NOS(2021)
GAGGCAGGGCAAGACTTTTATCTTAATAAGCTTGATATGCACATGATGCTCAATTTTTAAAGTGCGTAAGTCCTAATCTCTTTTTTCTTTCTTCCCTTTGCGTCCTTCTCTAACGAGACGCTCCGCGTTCACGTAGTGTCTTGAAGAGAAGGCGTTCTTGGCGGTTTGTTTCCTTATCTATATTTTTTACAACTCATTTAGTATTGCTATAGTTACTTGAGAAGGCGATGTCTACGATGGGCTACGCCGAAGCAAAAGCAATCAGGTAGAATATCGGATTAATAAGTCCAGTTTTGCTTGGTCTGCAAACTATAGGTTCCATCTTTCACATTCACCCGCTCAGGAATCAAATTTATATCTCTAAATATATTTGCTTGATGCTGTAAGGCCGTGAGGGATTGGTCGTCAATCGGAATGATGGCGCGTTCGCCACTACGTTGCTGTAAAGTTTCGACGATGGATGGATCGATTTCATGATGCTCTGCCAATCGTTGAACAGCTTCTAATTCCTGTCTCTTAGCCCAAGCTCCAGCTTCGTTTACCTCTTCTAAAATCACCTTGAGCAAGTCGGGATAGTCGCGTACCAACTCTGGAATCGCGTAGTAATAGGTCGGAACTTCTACGGAGGTTTTATCACCAAATATGCTCTCTAAGTCTGCAATCGAGCGTCCTGGGTAAGCGCTTCGGGCTTGAGTGGTTGTGTAGGGAACCCAAATCACCCAAGCATCGATTTCACCCCGGCGGAATCGGGGCAGCGCCTCCGGTTGTGTCAGATAAACTGGCTCAATGTCGCTAAAATCGAGGCCGACTTTTGCCAGCGATCGCACAAGTATATAATGTGCGCTTGAGCCTTTGTCAAAAGCGATCTTCTTACCCTTCAGGTCGGCAAGGGTCTGAATCGGCGAATTTTCCGGCACCAGAATCGCTTGACCTTTGGCAGAGGTATATTTTTCTTTAGCTACTCGCACAAATACATGATCCGCAGCTTGAGAGAAGATGCTGGCCGTACCGCCGCCACCGCAGAAGTCAATCGTCCCGTTGCTGAGTGCTTCTATCAGAGAAGATGCTGATAAAAAGCTTGTCCAGGTGACACTCAGCCCATAAGGTCGCAAACGCGTTTCCAGCAAGCCTTGATCACGGAGAACTTCCAGATTTGTCATCCCCTCTGGATATCCCATTTTCAGTTGCTTGAGCCGCCGCGCTTGCTCGGCTAAGGGCGTGTTGCTAGATCGACCAGAACGGTTAGAAAACCAGCGATCCAAAACTACACAGAAAATTATGCCCCCCATAAAAAGTCCCACGGTTTCGAGTAACCGAGTTGTGGAGTTTTCGGGTATTTTGAACTGATTCATTAGAGAGGAGAGCTGATTACCAGATTCAGAAGCGGCAATAGCATGACCGTCAAAAACTAGAGTCAAGACCAAAATCAAGACAAGGCCGATGCAAAATAGAACTGCAAACCTGTAGGTAGCCGATCTACGAGTGGCTGATCTGAGCGACCGTAAGATGTTTTGACCTGTGCATCTAGGCACAAGGTCAATCAAACGGCTAATCATAATGACTCCTTTGATAAATAATAGCTAATGGACATTGCCGGATGAATTGGAGATAGGAGATAAAGTCAAAGCACCGCTTAATATGTATAAACTACCAGATTTGCTCTGAGTTACACCCAATATGCGATACTCACATTATCATATCGATATTGTGGGAATTATCTACAACGGTTGAGCGATCGCTAGTTTCGGTCATCAGATAGGTGTTGAGTGAGGGATAGTGATGGATTGGTTAATTGCAACAATTAAGATCGGGCTAGCTGCGGCTGTAGCAACAACCTTTGACGACAATATTTATCTGACTGCCTTCTTTAGTGAGGTTAATCGGACTTTTCGTCCTCAACATGTTGTGGTTGGTGAACTTCTAGGGTTCACGGCATTAGTAGCAGTAAGTTTTCTTGGTTTCTTACTCGGTCTAGCAATTCCTGAGACTTGGATTGGTCTACTGGGGATTTTGCCGATACTCATTGGCTTGAACAATTTGTTCAACCTGAATAAGGATGATTCAGCCGAAGATAAGTCAGCTAATCTGAAAAGAAACTCTAAATTTCGAGGATTTGATTCCAGAAAGCGATCGCTCTGGGACGTAATCCGCGATCCGCAGACCTATCGCGTCTCTGCGGTTACAATTTCTAACGGCGGTAACAATCTTGGGATCTATATTCCCCTGTTTGCCACTAGCTCAATCCAAAATCTGTCTGTAATCATACCAGTTTGCTATTTCATTGTTTTCTGCTGGCTGTTTATGTCCTATAGTCTGACACATCTACCTGGTATCGCTTTGGTACTCAGCCGTTATGCTCGTAAGATTTTCCCCTTCGTGCTGATGTGGCTGGGTTACAGAATTCTGATGGACAGCGAATCCTATCGTCTTTTTCTACCGAAAACTTGACAGATAAAGGTTATCAAGGTATCCAAAAAATCGATGGCAACAGTATGGTGTTGTAGCACTTGCTGTTGCTCAGAGCTAAACTACCAGAAATAGTCACGCATTCTCCACGACTAAAGTCAGGGGCTTTTAGTAGAGAAAGAAAAATAGCGGCTTGGTTCCTCTACAGGTTCCGAAATATCCCCCAACTATCAGAAGAAGTTTGCTGAGAGTCTGAAGGGTAAAGTCAATGGAGCTTAACTCGTGCATTTTCAGTTACGTTTTGTAGCGTATTCAATCAATTCATTCAGGAAATAAAACAATCGCCTGTCACAGTCATACCAGAAGCCAGAGTAATAGTTAAATGTAACTAAGTAGAACGGCGTTAATAGTTAAAGGTTTGTAGTAAGCGGCTCTAGCCTAGCCCTGTGAAAGTGACTTGTAAAATCTTTCTTTCTCTGGTTCCTCTGCGTCTAGAGTGCTTTATAAGTTATTTATTGAACCGCAGAGACAAGGGCTTCAGCCCTCTCTACGAGAGACTACGCGAACAAAACCAGCCAACTTATTTTTTTAACATTACTTAACATACTTTGATTTATTCTCGCCTACTTAACTTAGTGAACAAAGGAGATATCGATGAGAACAAAAGCAGGACTGTGGATTGACCATAGGAAAGCTATTGTCGTGGCTGTTACAGAGAAAGGGGAAGAGATAAGGGAGATAATATCAAATGAGGTAGAAAAACAACTTCGGCGTTCTGGTGATTCACCTCTGAAGGGTACTTATGAATCACTTCAGATACCGGCAGATGATAGCCGCCAGAGAAATTTTACGGGACAGCTCAACATTTACTATGATGCGGTCATTGCGAGTATTCGTGATGCAGAGGCTATTGTGATATTTGGCCCGGGTGAAGCAAAGGATGAACTGAAAAAACGTCTTGAAAAAAATAACCTTGGTGGCCGCGTCGTAGGTATTGAAACAGTTGACAAGATGACGGATCATCAAATTGCGGCGAAGATTCGACAGCACTTTGTCCAGTCGCGTTAGGCACCCAAAAGATTTACCGCAAATCAAACCGATGAATCCCCAACTCTCCGTATTTTGGAGCTTACCCACGGATCAGGTGCTTCAGCAGACGCACTCTACAACCGCAGGCTTAAGCCGTCAAGATGCAAAACAACGCCTGAGCGAGTACGGCGCAAACAGCCTCAAACAAAAACACAAATCGAGCGCATTGATGCTGTTGCTCAATCAGTTCAAGAGTCCGATTATCTTGATTCTGATTTTTGCGGCGGTACTATCGATTTTTCTTCGAGATGTGGCAGATGCGACGATCATTTTGGCGATCGTTCTGATCAGTGGGCTATTAGGATTTTGGCAGGAGCGAGGAGCCTCGAATGCCGTCGAAAAATTATTGGCGTTAGTGCAAGTTAAAGCAACTGTTTTGCGGGATGGTCAATCTCAAGAAATCCCCAATGAGGAAGTAGTCAGGGGCGACATTGTATTGCTTTGTGCAGGTAAAAATATTCCGGGCGACTGTCTAGTTTTAGAGTCGAAAGATTTATCGGTGGGTGAAGCAGCACTGACAGGAGAAACCTATCCGGTTGACAAGCTAAGTGGGGTATTGCCGGCTGAAACTGGACTGGCCCAACGCAGCAATTCCCTGTATATGGGAACTAATGTTATTAGTGGAACGGCGAAAGCAGTAGTCGTTCATACTGGGAAAGAAACTGAATTCGGCAAAGTATCGGAACGCCTGAAACTCAGACCTCCCGAAACAGAATTTGAAAGGGGACTGGGCAAGTTTGGCTACTTTCTCATGGAAGTAACGCTAATTTTGGTAGTTCTAATTTTTGTTGCCAACGTCTACCTCCATCGCCCAGTGCTGGAATCCCTTCTGTTTTCTCTGGCGCTGGCGGTGGGTTTAACTCCCCAACTGCTACCTGCGATCGTTAGCGTTAACCTGGCTCGTGGTGCCAAGAAAATGGCGAAAAAGCAGGTGATTGTGAAGCGCTTACCCGCGATCGAAAACTTTGGCAGTATGAATGTGTTTTGCACCGATAAGACAGGTACGCTGACAGAAGGAGAGGTGAAAATTCACTCTGCGGTTGATGTGGAAGGAAAAGAAAGCGTTGGCGGAGCCTCGCCGCAGGCGACTCGCGTTCTACTTTATGCTTATTTGAATGCCGCCTCTGAGTCGGGTTATGTGAATGCGATCGATGCAGCGATTCGTGAATACAAAACATTCGATATTTCTGGCTATCAAAAGCTAGATGAAGTGCCTTATGACTTTAACCGCAAACGTCTAAGCATTCTATTCAAGAAAGAGGGTACGCATCTGATTGTCACTAAAGGCGCACTGAAAAATATTCTGGATGTTTGCTCAACCGTTGAGACTGCTGAAGGGAAAACGAGCAATATTGTAGACCAGCGACAAAAACTCCAGCAACAGGCTGAAGATTTGGGTAGTAAGGGATTTAGAACCTTGGGTGTGGCTTATCGCGATTTTAATCAAGATTCTTTCAGCAAAGATGATGAAACGAACATGACATTTCTCGGCTACCTTGCTCTCTTCGATCCGCCAAAAGCTGGCATCGCTGACACCCTCAAAGAATTGCAATTGCTGGGAGTCACCCCGAAGATGATTACCGGAGACAGTAAGGCGGTTGCTATGAGTATCATTCAGCAGGTAGGACTGCCTGAACCAAAGGCGTTGACAGGCTCCGAACTAGAAAAGCTCAGTGATGAAGCCTTGATGCAGCGAGTACAAGATACAAATGTCTTTGCCGAGGTAGAGCCAAACCAAAAAGAGCGGATCATTATCGCCCTCAAAAAAGCCGGGAATGTAGTTGGATATCTGGGAGATGGCATTAACGATGCCTCTGCGCTTCATGCTGCCGATGTCGGCATCTCAGTCGAGAGCGCAGTTGATGTCGCCAAGGAAGCCGCTGACATTGTGTTGATGGCAAAGGATTTGAATGTCCTCGTCGAAGGCGTAAAGGAAGGACGGGTGACATTTGCCAACACTTTAAAATATGTATTTATGGCAACTAGCGCCAATTTTGGGAATATGTTTAGCATGGCGGGAATTTCTCTGTTTCTGCCCTTTTTGCCGCTGCTGCCCAGTCAGATTTTGCTGACGAACCTCCTAACCGATTTCCCGGAATTAACGATCGCTACCGATCGTGTAGACAAGGAGTTAGTCAACAAACCCCGGCGGATGGATATCAAGTTTATCCGCAACTTCATGATTGTGTTTGGTTTGCTGAGTTCAATATTTGATTACCTGACATTTGGGGCGTTGCTGTTGCTGCTGCACGCTCAACCAGAACAGTTTAGAACCGGCTGGTTTTTGGAGTCTGTAATCTCCGCTTCGCTGGTTGTGCTAGTCGTTCGTACCCGCCAATCTATTGTCAACAGTAAGCCAGGAAAATACTTGTTGACGGCAACGCTGGCAACTATCGGAGTGACAATAATCATTCCCTGGACACCTTTGGCAACCCTACTCGGATTTCAACCGTTGCCGTTGAGTTTTGTGCTGGTTCTGGGGGCGATCGTGCTGTTCTACGTTACTGCTGCCGAGAATGTGAAACGAGTGTTTTACAGCCGCGTAAAATTTTAGTCAACTCATTGCTCTAGTTGCTCAGTGCTTGAATGGGTGAAACCCGCAGCAATTTTGTCTTTCCACCCGTGTCGGAACCAAACTTCGCTAATCTCTAATTCCCAAAACCTGCTTAACAGAAATATTTAATTTTTATTAAAAATATCTAGGTTTGCAAAACAACAATTTTTGTCGCATTTATTTACATAAACTGCATGACTCTATTGAGGTTTGTAAATATTTTGTATTTCTGCAAGGAATATTCCTTTAGACTTAATTTCAATCGAAAAATGTGGGGATAAACACAAATGCATTCGTTAAATATATTTTGTCACGAATTTGTAGTTGCTGTTTCCTTTGTAGCTTGCATTATTGGACTGGTGTTACTGTGGGATGGTAAGCAGCAAAAAAATGAGATGGAAGAAACAGAGCGGATTCTGTTTAGAATGAGCTTTAGTTACTGGCTAGTTTACTGTGTAGCCTTTGGTATAGAGAAAATAGTTTTACCCGACTGGGAATCTGTACTTATGACTTTGAAGATAACTACAGCTTTGTCATATTTCTTAACTTTTTCTTGCATTGTTAGTCTGCCACTACACAAATTTGCGGTACACCGTGTTGAGGAATAGTTATTGGGCATTGGGCATGATTAAGATTTCATGGCGATCGCTAATGCCGTTTCCAGTTCTGACTGCGCTAAAGGGGTCAAAATGAACACCTCTTGTACCGTCTTCCCTTGCCGTGCAATTACTTTATAGCCGCCGCGAATCGGTACTGAGACACGCAATTGCATTTTCGGACAATGACCTCTTGCCCGCCCAATCACTCCCGGCGTCACGGTTTGGATGCCATCCTGGTGACAAAGACGTTCTAAAATGGGGATGAGACCAGAAAGATGTGTCGAGTGATTCCAAACCAGTCTGGCAGCTTTTTGCGAAGCCGCCCGGAGGGGATCTACGGTGGGTTTGCCCATGATGATTAAGCTGCTTCTAGAGGTGCCATTGTCAAACCTGCTCGGCGCAGCTGCTGGTGATAGAGTTCCGCAGGTTCTTGCGGGCCGACCCAGACGATCGCTTGACCTTCATAGTGTACCTGATTAGTCAGATCCCACGCGCGATCGCCAGTCATCCCCGGAATATATTTCATCAAACATTCAGCCACATGTGGGAATGTATTAAAATCATCATTTAATACAATCACTTTGTAATTCGGGTACGGCTTGCTGGTAACTTGATTAGACCGTTCAGGAGCTATAGTTGGTGCTGTGGCCATCCCGTAAACATCTGCTGAAAGTGTCATAACCATAAAACAATTGAGCAAGATAATTTTACAAATAAATAACTAGTTTAGTCTATTGTCTGGGGAGTAGGGGCAGTGGGGAGAAATCAATTCAAAATTCAAAATTCAAAATGACGCTCGCAGACTCGCTCTAAGCGAAGCTATGCCGAAGGCTTTACGCTGCGCTAACAAAATTCAAAATTGTTCGCGCAGCGTCTCGTAGAGAAGAAAAAGACTGGGGGACAAGGGAAATAACCAATGCCCCATGCCCAATGCCCAATGCCCAATGAATGCCCAATGACAAATGACAAATGACAAATGACAAATTACAATCTATCGCCAATTATCCCAGTTTTCGTTAAAAATAGATGTATCGGGGAAGGCTGTGGGGTTGCCATTTTGTTGCAAAAGCCGTTTGAGTGCTTCTAGTTGTGGCTCTTGTTTGGGTAAGTCATCGACTAGTTGGTAAGGTGCGATCGCATTTTTGATGGCAAAACTAGCCACAGTCCCCGCAGCTGCGCCAGATGACCATTCAAAGGAGTGTACCCGATAGGCAGCAGCAGCAATATGACTAGTAGCAATGCTTTTGCCTCCTACCAGCAAATTATCAATTTTCTGGGGAATCATCGCTCTCAGAGCAATTTGGAAGGGATAAGCTTGTCCAGCACCACGCCTTTCGCCTGGACGTTCTGTGTTACCAGGGGCTTCTGGGGGACTATTCACCATACAAGGATGGAAATCTATCGCGTAGTGACCAATACCCACAGCGTCGGGGAAGATGGTAGAACGAGTCCGTCGCATTGCTTTGTCTGGTGAAACTTTACCGTCAATTACTGATACTGCTTCCAAACCTGCAAGTGCTGCTCGTAACCTACGATACATATCTGCTGGCAGAGTCTTGGGGTAATACTCATCACTGTAATCTCGGCGAGAAATATCAATTTCCCAAATACCAAAGCCTCCGGGTTGTCCCCAACTGGGGCGGCCAATGATCCGCCGTCCTTCGCGCATATAGGGATATTTCGATAAGCCATGCACTGTCCCCATCGGGGAATTTAGCCCTGACAACAAGCGGTTATTGGCTTGCTGCTGCTTTACACCTTCCCCCAGTTGAGAATCTGTAGTCCCAGCTACCAACCAGTAATAAAAAGATAGGGCATTTTCCTCAGCGTTGCGGAGGGTTTCTGTCCGCAGTCCTCCCATCCAGCCCCCTGGCTTTAACTGCCCAGTAGCTTGTAACTGTTGGCGACTGTAAATCAGGTTATCCTTGGCTGTTCCGGGGCGGTAATCGTTACCCCAAGTCCAGTTTTGCATGGAAATATCCCCTGGTGTGGACGCAGTAAAATTTACACCGCCGAATTTTGCTGGTTTCCCTTTGTTTGGACTCCAAATGCGCCGATAGGTGAAAACCAAATCAAAGTTAGCCAGTCGCGTTAATTCATAACTGAAATATGGCGCGTATTGTAAATAAAATGGGGGCATAGTCTGCGGTTGCGGTTCCTTGGTTGCCTCCATTGCAAAAGTGTAGGTAAAGCCTTGAGGGCAATATGGGTCATTGTTGGTGCTGGAAGCAGAAGGTTCTAGGTAGGAACGGGCATCAATGCCTAATCGATAGGGAACATCAGCAAGGGCGATAATTTCCCCGGTTTCGCTGGCGTCTACAACGTACCATTTAGGAGCATTCCCTTTCGCTGCCTTGGGGATAAAACGGAGAATAGTTTTAGTAAACTGAGATGAGTTTTCGTAGCGATAGGCATCTTCAATGGTTTGAGATAAAGTAAAAGTATTGAGAGGTGGTGCGCCTTTTGCTGGTTGATGTTGGATAGCGATCGCACTATTAATTATTTTGCCATCAGCAGCGATTTCCAAGTCCTTAATTACTGTGTTGGGAAACCATTGCAGCTTTCCTTTGCCCCGCTTTTGAGCATCTTTAAGCATCTGGGTCAAAATGGTGTGAGCATCGCGGGGAAGAAAACAAGATTCACTTACCCAACAGTCACCGGGGTTAAGCTTACCGTATTTGCGCCCAATGCGGTTTCGCAATTCCAAATAACCGCGAGAATAGAATTTGAGAGCTCGCTGAGTTGGGCGTTCGTCTAACGCAGATGTGCCTTGAGCAGAAATTTGTCCTCCCAGCCAATCAGTAATTTCGGTGAGGCAAACCGTTCGTCCTGCTAGCAACCCCTCGTAAGCTGTGGCGACGCCAGATAGTCCACCACCCACAACTAAAATCTCGCAATTAACACTTTTGTCTGGGGTTCTGGGTGGTGTGGCGTTCGTCGGAGACGTTGGCGCAGCCATCGCTCCATCAAATGCAACTAAGCTAGATATTAAGTTGAGACTGATCAGTGATGTCAAGCTATAAGCTACTTTGTGTTTGCGCTTCATGGTTAAAAAAATCACTCCAAATCCTGTGTCACCTTGTAGAAGGTAGCATCCAGCAAATGTTCATTACAAGCTTATTGAATTGGGTATTGAGCATTGGGGACTGAATTCTTCCCAATACACAATTATTAATTCCCAACTCAGCACTCAAGCAAAGAGTAGACCACGCACTCCACTTACACTAGATACTTTTCCATACTTGCTCCCGGCTACACAGCCTACGTAGTAGCCACCGGCAAAAGCTAAACCTGTGTCAGTTCTCAAAAAGAAAGCACGATAGAGAATATCTAACTTTTCTTCTTCCATAGCACAGGAGTCATTAATAAAGGGTAAAATTGCTTTTTGGTGCATATATGGAATTTCCTCATCTATGAGAAACATTGATTCAGACTTCTACACCAAGGATACATAAGTGATCTTTTATTAATTGTTTGCCTAAATGCATTGGATATGGTGAATGAATATTACCCATAGACCATGCTGGTGAGAATCGTAAGTAGTGCGGCACTCGGCAAAGCGATTTTAGGCTTTCTTCTGTTTTTTGAAAATCTGGATGAACGAAAAAGGGTAAGATTTCTAGCATCTGCTGGTGCTTGAATGCAATATTTACACCGTATTCATCATCTTGAGAATCGAGCATATAGAGTTCGCGTGCTGTTGAGGTATCTTGGGCTTTTTGTGTTTTTGGTAATCTTCCAATAGAGAAGTAATGGAGCAACTCAGGTACAGAGGTATCGTAAAAACCACTTAAATGAATTAAATCCCGTGCTGGAGAATTCTCATTCCAAGCTTGTCGATTGGTGATGTATTGAGTTGTCTCGTCGCCAGTGCGGAAGCGAACTATTCCAAGCAGGTTCTTAAGTTGGTTATGGTCACGAGGATATACACAAGCATGACCTGGAACGTGTTGAAAGTCTAAGATATCCCGTTTTGCAAGGAGATTTTCATTTTTTAGTTGAAACCAAGCTTGACCTCCGTTTTCTTCACCACGTTCGTTACGCCATACATCGGCTTCGATTAAGACAAGAGTAGGACAATCGCCCACTTGCGTTAGTACATCCGCCGCAAATTTTGCAAGTTCTATTCCCTTTAACTGAACTGTTTTAAGATAATTGCGATCGCGGCGTACCCGTGAGAAAATCTGTCCCAGTTCAATCCCCGCCTGTGCGTAAGGAATCCAATTGTTGCGATCGGGGAATAACACATCAACTGCACCATTTGCCCGCAGACGAACAGCCAAGGCATAGTGAATATTATCTTGTCCTTGAGTGGTTTTTCGGCGACAAAGGGCAATTACATCTAGGTTTTGGGCGATTTCCTTCGGTATCCCTGCTTGCTCGTAGACTTCTGAGGGTAATCCATAGAGTGCCCCAACCTGGCGTAGCGTTACATCCAGTACAGCATTTAGAATACGTCCTTCTGTCTTCTTACTGTAAGATGGCGATGTGTCTGTACCTTGATTTTCTTTGTCAAATGGTTTTGGTTGAACCGTTTGCACCATTTGGGAACCGATTTTTTCTAACACACAAGCTTCACGAACAACTCTATAAATGCTTTGTTTAGGATGAACTCCCTTCTTTTTAGTTTGTCCAATTTCAACGATCGCAAAACAGTAAGGCTTAGTAGTAGAGTCAATTAAAGCAATAACCTCATGCTTCAAAAAGTTGCGCCATGCATCGAGTTTCATTTGATGCTGGTTGCGTATTTGTTTATCAAACTCTTGACCATCTTTAGGTGCGAGTCCGCCTGTGTCGAGGGGTTTCAAAAGATTTGGATCGTTAATCCACACAGGTGATATTTTGACGTGCTCTGGAAAATCTTCTCCTTCATCCAGCAGGAAAGCATCACGCAATGTCTGGTAAGTTATATCAAAGGTATCTCGTTCGCGCCACAGAAGAAAAATATGTATGGGTTTTCCTTGCAACGCCCGCTCAATAGCATCAGCAATGATTGTTTGTCTTTGTTGACGACGGTTATCTACGCGTTGCTTAATTTGTTTTTCAGTCAGCTTTTCTTTTTGTTGTTTAGTAAAACTTGGAGGTTGAGAAATATATTCATAATCGCGCATGGCCAAGGGTGTTTTTTGACCAGATGGAGCAGGAATATCAGATTGCATTGGATTATCTGATATTAAAACACCATTTAGAAGCTCTAACACCTGAGCAACGATATTACCACGTTCTTGCAAACTAAATCCTGGTTTAATACTATGTCCTCTTTTATGGCTTTCATGTTCATACTTATATCCTTCAGCATGAACTAAATAATATTCATCTTTATTCCAGTTAGAATGATTATTTAAATTGCCGTATTTAGTAGGATTGCAAAGAATGTTATCAGTTGTTTCAAGGGGACGCGCTTTGAATGCAGCCAACAGATTTGGTAATTGAAATTTCCACATATTACTATCTTCTCTTCCATTGTTATCAATGGTAAGACGTATCAAAGTTGAATCTACTTCGTAACCAGATAAACGTTCCTCATTCATCCCCATCAGCAGAGAGATATCACGGCCGTAATTAGTTTCGATTAATGGCTCATGAGCATATCGTTGGCAACTTAAATGCAAAAAAATCCACGGTTTAAGCTTGCCATTTTGGTTGAATCGCCCTGCTTGAGTCTGAACGCGAAAATCTAAGCGATAGACAAAATAACCTTCCCTTTCTTTGCCATAGTCATCTGTGTATAATGCCGGAAATGCTTGACTAACTAGGAATAGTCCAGTGCGACCTGAGCCATCGCCTTGTACTTTTCGCCACTGGATTTCTTGCTCTCTTTGCCCAGAGCGAATAACACACTTTTTTCCATGCAGCAATGTTGCCAATAAACTAGGAATCGCTTGGTATCCCAGTCGTTTTTGGGCATTGATGTTTTGAATGAGCGTTTTTGGAGTAATAGGTTGCCAATTCCAATTAGTAGGAATTATGGCCATGTTTTCAAGGAAGCGATCGCAAACACTATTCACCTGATCTGCTTTACCCTTACCATCAAATTGCTTTGTCCACTCCTGTACCCAAATAATCACTAACTCATGTATTTGCTCAGGAGTTGGAACTCGCAGAGGATTTTCAACCGTTCCCACAGCTAATGCTCGATAATCGCCTGTATCAAAGTATTCAAAACCATGTGTCAACGTTGATGCACAGGCAAGCAATCCATTGTTTAACTGTCGATATGGTATCCAGACCTTTTTCTTGCGATTAGGTGAGAGAACTTCTTCCATACTGTTACAAAAGTCCGCAACAATTTCTGCAAATGGAAACTCAAGTACCGCAATTTCAAAATCTGTAAGAGCATCTTCTGCAAGATTCATTCTGGCAGGTAAGAGAATAGGAGGTTGCACGTCTTTTTTAGGCATTATGAATTCCTTTATACAAAAAATTTACCAATGCAGGTCTTCGATTCTTTCCAGTGCATCGGCTAGAGGCTTGTAAAGCGC
Organism: Nostoc sp. NOS(2021); assembly: GCF_017115025.1. Taxonomy (GTDB): domain Bacteria; phylum Cyanobacteriota; class Cyanobacteriia; order Cyanobacteriales; family Nostocaceae; genus Nostoc. The sequence goes on from NZ_JABXKM010000097.1 coordinate 13,131, forward strand.
ATTTCCTACTGTATTTTCCTCGCTGGCGTAGTCGCAGATTCGTAGAATCATGGCAACCAGAAGACTTGTCTCTTCTGTATCTAGTTCAGATAATTCTGGAGCAGCTTTCCTTGCAGCACTCTTGGGTGCCCAAGCCGCATCGACAAAATAACCACGAAATGGGACACCTCCACGCAACAGACGACCAACGGCTTGAATAACTAACCCAGCAGTAGTTGCAGCGAGGTCAAATCGTGGAAAGGCAAGTAATTCCTGATTATCGCGCAGGGTTTTATAGTAAGAACGCTGTTCAACCGATCGCCAGTAACGCGCCGCTAGTTGGCGCACCTTCTCAGCACGTTGTACAATTCCGTCTCCTTGTTGCCATGCGAGAAAGTCTGCTTTATCTACCCAGTCTAAAGCGCGACGGTTCATTTCTTGGGCGATCGCTTGTGTATCATGTGGGTGTGGATATGGACGCGTCAGAAAGTAAACAGCACCAAATGCGGCTTTACCGTTGGCATTCAAAATATTGAAACCACGCCCGATCGCATTCATCGGAGCAACAAGAATCTTTCCCTTAGTTTGCCCAAAAGTTTCAATATCTGCACGATTGAGCGCACCCTTATCAGGTGGTTTGACAAATTTCGCTAGCTCATCAAAGTCATCCTCCGTGTAAGCGTCTATATTGTCAGGGACTAGGTGATAAACAAAGTCCTGCATACTTGACCAGCAATTGCGAATTTCGTTTGCTGCCCAACGAGCTTGATCGTAGGAGTTTACCAGTAAAAGAAGGCGATCGCGATCCCTCCAGTGGTTATCCAAATCATTTTCGCCAAGACGCTTTAATTCCCTGAGTTCTTGCCCCAAATGACCTGTACCGTTACTACCAACGAGCGATCGCACTATTTCCTGAAACAAGCTCATTTTCTGCCGTTCGGGGCTACCAGAAATGCGGAGAGGTTGGGTCTTTTGGTTGAATTGGGGAAGAAATTTGAAGTGGCTTTGAGCGATCGCATCTCTCGCCTCCTGTTCTGGCATCAAAACACCCTGGGGATTACCAACGTGAAAGCTGGTAGAATCTGGTAAGTAGGATGTTCCAGAAAGTGCTAGCACGTTAGGGCCACGTTGACCATTAAAATCTGTTAATAAACGATGAAAGTTTAAAATGTAGCAGCGTCCAATATTGGTGTAAGCAAACAACGTCAGCGCATTATTGCTGCCATATCTGGATCTTTTGTCGTCATCATTTCCTCTGGAGTAATAAGTGCCAAACTGTCGTCCTGTGGGAGGCAATGGCAAAATATTCAACATTGCAGCAGGCATTCGACGATGGGGTGAATCATCGTTGATTGATGTCGGTCTATTGTGCCATTCATAGAAGACAATTCGAGTGTGCCGATCTAAAAGAGCGATCGTCAGCGCAAATTGTAGGCGATAAGCCAATGTTTCAACAGTATCTACTGAATCTGGCTCATCCCCATTAGGTGAACGTCGTTGTTGTTGAGAACTTTGATTGCGATTCTCCAATTCTGTTTGCAGTCGCGCTAAACGCCGTTCTGTATTTGAGAAAAATTCGATAATCCAGGCTCTACAAGCCCTGTAGATGTTCTCATCTGAAGCACTTTCTCCAGTACTATTGATCTCTTGCATAAGACGCGCAAGGCGAAAGACTGGATCTCGGTTTGGGTTAGATGAAGGCTGCATCCGCAACGGATCATCCTCGTTGAGTAGTGCATCAAAATAGCGCACAATTGGCTGTATAAGTCGAGCATTTGCTCGTGAAAGCGCATCAGATGTATCTGAAGATTCAAATTCTTCTAATCCAGCAAGACGACGGGCAAATTTGAACAGAAGAGAGTTAGGTGTAAAGTAACCTCGTTTGATCCAATTTCGGAGAACTTGATGTCCAACCTGTTTATCAAGTAGGGTTAGTGTTGCTGTAATTGCTTTTTGTGCATCACGTTCTGCGCCAGTCCATCGTTGTGTTGATGGCGGCATAACACGGTTAGTTTTTGAGAATTGTTCTGTTTTCACGCCAATATCATCAAAAACGCCGCTATTCCCACCGTCAGTAAGAACCACCTCCTCAGCATAAGTGTCATCAAACCACTTGATGATTGTTTCTATTTCATCAAAGACCACAAAATCTGATTGTTCATTAACGAGTTCACCGATTTTGATCGGGCGCAACTCTAAATGACGCGGCAATCCTGCCATTGCCATCGCGCCAGGAGTTGTAATCCAAACACGGGCATTTGGCATATCACGGTAAACTTGTTGGGATGGGCATTTATCAAAGAATGGACACAAATAGGATGAACCGAGGTTTTTACGTCGCTTGCTGCGATCGCTTTTAGGCATTTTTTTGAGAGTATGACAGGGTTCAATTCCCGGTTTAAGAGCTTTGCCGTCTAGAAGTTGAATAAAATCACGCTCTTTTAGCTGACCTTGGAGAGGACAAGCTGTGCCTAGCCAACGTTCACCCCAGTGAGGCTGTCCGCGTTGTCGATGTTCCTGATAATCTTTTGAGGCAGAGAAACTCTGAAGGTGTGCATCGCGTTTACTGCGCCCCAAGATTGGCACTGCTACTGGATGATCATTCTCTGGATCGTTACAAAACCACCAGTTAATTTGGTTCGCTAATTTAATCGCTGATTGCACATCACTAACGACTAACGTGATGCGGCGATCGCAATGATGCCGCAAAATATTAACACTGAACAATTGCGAAACCGTAGTTTTTCCAGAGGCAACCATGCCTGCAATATTTGTGAAGCCATCTAACTCAAGAATTTGCTCCTCTTGCGGAAACAGTGTTCCGTTTTCCTGAACTTTGTGGAAGTTAATTTTGCGAAAGCGCTCAACCCAGTGTCCTCTGGCAGTTTGATCCCAGCCATATTGACGCGCTAACGCTTCCTCTCGCTGATCAATCCATGCTGCGTCTAGCTCTAAATCTGAAATACGAAGCGAAAACGAAGTACGAGAATGAGTTGTAGCAAACCAAGGTAACGGCTGTATTTGTGCATTTCGTACCTGCTGCTGCGTAAATCTGACTGGTACTATAACCGTCTCTTCTCCTGTCTTTGCCTCAAATTGATAAGTGGTTCCGGTTTCTACCCGTTTAACTTTGCGAAGCCGGAAATCTAAATTGGTATTTAAGCAACGTTCGTACAAATCTTGATGAACTTGATGCCGGAGGTTTTTGGCAGCATGAATAATATGGGTATCCCAGTTTTGCGGAGTGAATTCGTCATAGTTACGCCAATTTAGAGGAATCCTTAGATAAGAGCGCAGTGCGCCCAACCAAGCGAAACGCGCAGAAAATGGAACTATTTGGCGAGTATTGGCGATCGCTCGACGTTCCATTTCATTCAAATTCTGTAAGCGTGGATGTCTCAAAGGCATTCCACTCAAGATTGCCCAAGGTGCGGTGACTGGCTCATCATCAAGTTCCAAATACTCCATGAGAGCAAAGCCAAGCTCTACCTGAAGCAATAATTCAGCTTGAGTACGATCCAAACCTGCTTCCTTCAACTGTTCGAGGCGGTCTTTAAACTCGGTCGGTACTTCAAATAAACTCATCTGGCTCATAGACTATTTTCCTTCCCGCAACTGCTCAATTTTATGGATAACCCGTTCTTCAAATACAGCATCACTCAAAAGGTGGGTACTGCTTGGCAGCTTTGTCGTCTGTTCACGAAGAATTTCGAGGTAGTCCTCTCGTTGTTGTAGGCGTTGGCTGGGAATAACATAAAAGCTCTCGTCATAACGCAGATCGCCCTCACCGAATAGAGGTGTAAGCTTTGGTGCTAAATTATAGGGGCTTCGGTAATCTTTAATATCCACAGCCCAGGTTGATTGGTCACAGAAGCGTAGTTGTAAGTCATAGCGATCAATGCCTGGATAAAGATGGATGGCACAAAGCTGATCTGAATATTTGCTTTGAAGTTCTTCCAACACTTTAAATAAGCGCATCTCAGGAATACCAGGTAAACAAATACGCAAATGGATACCAAACTTCAGACGACGCAGCCCTTGTTTCCAGGTGATTTGTCGAATAAACGGCAAATTTTGGCGATGGTCGTTGCAAGCACTGGGTTTAATACCACGTAACTTTCCATACTTTTTAAACAATGGACCGCAGCGATCGCAATTCCAACAAAGCTCATTTTCTTCACACTCATGGTAGAAATCGCCAACTTCTTGAATCGAAATATGTCGTGTCGTAGAAAAGGCTTTACGAAGCTGCGCCGGAGTTGTGTATGGATTCTCAATCAAAAATAGACGTAGCAAAACATATTCCTGTTGAACGCGCTCAGGATCGCCATCATTGTTGTAAAGTTCTTGCAACCGTTCCAAAATTTTCTGAAACTGGAAATTCTCTATGGCAATTTGTTTGGTTAAAGTGGTGGCGAACTCTGACAACTTGGTTTTTTCAAGCAGTTCCTCATATAAGTATCGACTTGCTTCTTCACTCAACCCCCATTCATAAAGCAGACCAAAATCAGAGTCAAACTCTTTTGGCAGTAAGCGCCCTGGATACCAAGTTTTTACAGGTTTTTCGAGTAATGCTAAAAGACCAGTTAGAGTCCGTGGGTATGTTACAGCAGTTAGCTCTAGAGCTAGTTTATTAAGAGCATGACGGAGCAGTTCAGGATATGGATACCTGCCATCTCGACGGATAAACTCTGCTAAACCAAGGATGAGATTATCAAATTCATTACTTCCCATTGAAGGTAATCCTTCATTTAAAGGATTTTCTTAACAGCACGAACTGTTTCATTCGTGATACATTTGCTACATAAACCGTACAATATTATTTAGGGTGTGTCAAGTAAATAGTAATGTTTCTTTGATGACACAAAAGCAAAAGAATGTTTCTTTCGTGACACAGGAGCAAAAGAATGGGAATTTATCTAGATATAGAAAGGTTAGCAAGCCTAGTCCGTAAAAAACGTGGCAGCAGAGGACTGCGCGAAACATCGGCGGAGATTGGTAATGTTAGTCCATCCACTCTTTCAAGGGTGGAGAGTGGCAAAATGCCCGATATGGAAACTTTTTTAGCACTTTGTAACTGGCTAGAAGTTCCACTGGCTGAATTGTTCAGAAACACAGACAAGAATCAACTGGATACGCCTGAAGCGATCGCTATTCAACTCCGCGCCGATAAAAATCTTGATCCAGCGATCGCCAATGCTTTAGCATCTTTAGTTAAAGCAGCCTATCGCGATCTGTCTCAAAATAATGGCGAATTGAAGCAAGATCCTTAAAGATATGTCATTAATCCAAAGTCTATCGCCGGAATTTAGGCAACGCTGTGAGGCGATCGCAACTGAACAACGAAGCTTACTTCGAGTGCGATCGTTTGAACCATTACCCGCAGACACTCTAGTAGCCAAGTTAGGAGCAACACTGTTTACACCCGATCGGGTTCCAAATCTAGAGCCAGAGCAAGTAGCAGTATTACTTGCTAGCGATGGGTGGTCAGGAGCGATTATAAGCGATCGCCCGCTCTGGATTGTATACAACCCCCGTCATGCACCTGCACGATATGAATCAAATCTGATGCATGAAATAGCTCATGTGTTGCTCAATCATAAGCGTGTTGGCTTTGATCCCGTAACCGGACTACCAAAACGTAAACAAAACAACGAAGATGAAGCAACATATCTGGGAGGATGCCTTCAAATTCCTAAACGTGGTTTACTATGGGCAACACAACGAAAGATGTTGTTACCTCAGATTGCAACACATTTTGGTGCGAGTGAAGCGATGGTGCAGTTTCGCAGCAATGTGACTAATGTGCTTGTCAAATGCTAATACTACGTGATCAGCCAACGAACAAAATTCTTTTAATGCTTGTTGATGAGGTTTTCTGCTGCGATGCCTAACAGCAAGCGCTTCGGGTGATGCTCGTAGTCGCTAACGCTACTGCTACGCGTCTGTGCGCTAACAAAGAATCAGAATTTTAGAAGCTGCATTAGTCAATCGATAATTAGTAACTAATAATCTTTAGTTGAAACTGTGGTGATTTCGTCTCTTTTTCTGAAATTAAAAACTGCTCTTGCTGAAAGTAGACAAGAACAGTTTTTAATAGCAAAGCCCAAAATAACAATTTAGGCATCTTCAAGTTCAAATTGAGCCACCGTAACCGCGTTAAAAGCGAAAGCCAAAACTAATGGCATCGGAGACTGAAACCAAAAGGTAAAAAGAACAGCTAGGATTGTGCCAATTACTGCGGACATTGACCACAATCGTTCTTCAAAAGTCAATCCCTTTTCGGCTTTAATCAATCTGAGAACATGAACTGGAATTGGTTCCGGCATTACCCCACCCGGAGGGAAAGCCCAGAAGTTGTTACGTCGCTCAACAAATAAATCTGTCCAGCCATTTTCTTGGCACCATGCCTCAATCCATTGAAGTGAGTAATGATTCATCATCGGGTTTCAGAGTTCGGTTTGTGGAAGTTGTGTGCTTGGTGAATGTAAACTCTTGGAGATTCCTGAAGAACCAACTAATCGTTATAAAATTAACGCTAATTATCGGACTTTTAAGCTTTGTTAAGCAATTGAGACGCATATAATTACGCTCAAACCTTGCTTTGATTAATTAAAAGATTAACAGTTGATCGGGGCTGTTTACTTTGAAAGACAATAAACTTTACTTGAAAAATTCAAAGTAAAGTATTGTAAATAAGTTGGTGAGTATTACTGCTCAATAAAACTCTTTATATCCTGAAATTGAAATCTAAATATGAAGAATTGTGAATAAATTAACGAGCGTCACCGAATAGCCCATCGTAGACATTGCTTTATCCGGCTAAACGATTCCTTTAGAGTTAAGAATTTCAAGTTTGATCGGACTAAAGCAAAACTACACGTGCTTAGGGGCAATTCATGAATTGCCCCTAAGAAGAAAATGAGGGTTTCGGCTATTGTTTGCGTAAGTCCTGTTTGACTTTGGAGCGATTGCATAACGGTACTGCCCCGATTGCAATCGCGTTCGACACAATAGTAGGCAGGCCTCATGAAATAGAAGTGGTTATATCTACTTCCTCCAAAGATGGTGGCGATTCAGAAGAACTATCGCTATTTTCTGGTGTTGAAAGCTCATCACCGACAATTCCATCCCATGAATAGTTGCAGATTTTAGTGCGAAGCAATGTACCAAACGTCAAATTAATTGCCAGGGCGAAGGAATCGATAAAAATTAAATTTACAAAGCGATCAATCATGAGACCCCCTTAAGCTAAATTGAGCATCAAGTGCTATTTGCTCTCTTACTACACATGCCAGAATCTCTTTTCCAGAAATGCATGGTATCTTAATACTTCTCAGTTACCCAGAACATGAGGGAGTCGTTTACGCTTAACCGAAAAGTAGTGCCTGCCGTCTGATACTCTAGTTGACCCATTGCCACAATAGGTGCTGATAAGTAAAAAGCAGTAATCGCAAATTGCGATAATTGCCCATGTGATTAATTTTTAATTAATTTTCTTTCTTAAGAAAGATGATTTAAATTTATATACCTCTCTGAGGGTAAATAGAATCAAAGTGAAGCTAGGAGTAAAATCTATGAGCAAATTAAAACTTACTTGAGTCAGAGCAAATATATGTTGAGTATACTTTGGGGTATTGTTGTTGTACTGATTGCTTTTTGGGCATTAGGACTGACACTTCATATTGCTGGAAATTTAATTCATGCAGTGTTGCTTTTAGCCATTGCCCTTGCTATCTATAATTTTTTCAAAGGGCGTGATGTGTGAATATAGTGGTTCCCAACTTGGTGAGGTACGTTTTCAAAGTTACTAACCTTACAGGACTTACGCATCAAGTACGAAATGTAGGGGCAATTCATGAATTGCCCCTACGGTAAATTAAGGCTTTCACTGCCTTTTTGCGTAAGTCCTGCCTTAGTAAAAAAGATTTGAGTGTACCTCAGTTGCTTAAGAAACGCTATATACTGAGTGCGATCGCTCCGCCAACGCCAAGGCGAACTCTCCTAATATTGTGGCTCTGTAGCTAAAGGTGAGAAGTGATGTCCACGACGGGCTACACCTATGCCCTTTTTGCGTTACAAAATATTAAGCAAGGAAAATACACATTCCCCAAGTCCGGTAGCAAGGCTGCGAGTCTCAATTAGGATAAACCAGTCTTGCTAATATTCAAATGCGGTAAGCTTAAATGCAGCGATTAGACACCAAGTTGACTCTCGATATATTTTGGCGGCAAGGGTTAGCGTTCTTTCTAGGAATTATTATCTGGTGCGTGGCTGATCCTGCATTGGCAGTAGATTGGACTCATCCACTGTCATTTAGCAATGCAGAGTTGTCAAGACGTGATTTTTCTGGTGAAAGCTTGCAAGCTGCGGAGTTTTCTAACGCCAATATGGAACTGGCTAACTTTGCAAACGCTGACTTACGGGGAGCAGTCATGAGTGCTTCGGTGATGACAAAAGCAAATCTCCACGGAGCAGATTTAACTAATGCAATGGTTGATCAGGTAAACTTGACTAAGGCAGATTTGAGCGATGCAGTTTTCAAAGAAGCTCTTTTGCTCCGCGCCATCTTTAATGATGTGAATATCGACGGTGCAGATTTTACAGATGCAATTTTGGATCGGGCGCAAATCAAAGAACTGTGCGGGAAAGCCAGTGGTGTGAATTCCAAAACAGGCGTGCAAACTCGTGATTCTCTAGGATGTTAATGAAGCGTGTTGGTGTAATTGGTGGCGGACAACTTGCCTGGATGATGGCAGATGCAGCAGAGAAGCTAGGATTAGAATTGCTAATACAAACTCCTAGTGAACACGACCCAGCCGTGTCAATTGTTCAGGATGTCGTTTTTGCCCCGGTAGATGATGCCAGTGCTACAGAGATATTAGCTAAAAAATGTGATGTTATCACCTTTGAAAACGAATTTGTTAACCTGCAAGCTTTATCTCTTCTAGCACAGCAAGGCGTTTGTTTCCGTCCCAGATTAGAAGCTTTAGCTCCTCTTTTAGATAAATATCATCAGCGTTGCTATTTACGCGACTTGGGCTTACCAGTTCCTCAGTTTTTCGCCCTTGACGAAGCGGAAAATCTCAAATCAAAAATAGAATATCTAGGTTTTCCAGCAGTCCTGAAATCCCGCCGCCACGGTTATGACGGTCAGGGTACTTTCATAATTCAGAATTTTGCTACTTTAGAGCAAAAGCTAACTTTAAATCAATCACTTTTCTTGTTAGAAGAATTTGTCCCATTTGAACGAGAACTAGCAATAATTGCAGCGCGTTCTGTAGAGGGAGAAATTGTAACTTACCCAGTGGTAGAAACCCAACAAGAACAACAAGTATGTCGGCGAGTGATTGCGCCAGCCCAGATTACGCCCAATCAAGTAGCAGAAATCCAAGCGATCGCACATACTCTATTAAATAGCCTAGAAGTAGTCGGAATTTTTGGAATTGAACTATTTCTCAGTGCTGATGGCAAAATCCTGGTAAATGAAATTGCCCCCCGTACCCACAATTCTGGGCATTTTTCCCTTGACGCCTGTGAAACTTCGCAGTTTGAGCAGCACCTGAGAGCCGTTTGTGGTTTACCTTTGGGAAATCCGGCTTTGCAGTGCGCTAGTGCTGTGATGGTGAACCTGCTGGGGTATGAAAATTCTCACAGCGACTACCAAAGCCAGCGTCAACAAATAGTAGAGATTCCCCAGGCGCACCTTCATTGGTATGGGAAGACAGAATCACGTCCGGGGCGAAAGTTAGGACATGTCACCGTTTTGCTGGATAATCAAAATAAAGAGTTGGGAAGTGCGTACACCAACGGTGTCGGCGCAGCCATCGCCCACACCATAGAATCTATCTGGTATCCCAGGTAAATTTTTCAGAAACTTTTGATCTTGAACACAGAACATCTTTTTGAAAGCTATAATGAGTGAGTTGCACTACGACGTTGGTGACTGCCATCAAGTTTTTTGATCTATGCCTTTAAAGACAAGGGAGTCAAACAGTTCTCGTGGCAGTAAACCGGGCATGTACCCGGAAACTTTAAACGAGGAATTTAGGTTCCCACCTGGTTAAACCAGGTCATAAACTTAGGTAAAACGGCGTCGCGGTGAACTTAAAATTATTAGCTCCCAAAGTCAGTTAGAATTTGGGAGCTTTAATTATTTAATCTCCATTACAGCTATTTTCAGGTAAATAGGACACGCGGTAGGGGTACAGCAATGCCCATGCGTGTCAACTTAAGCTAAAAGCCAGTCTAAAAGAAGCTTTTAGAGATTGTCTCGTTCCCAGTCAGAGACTGGGAATGCCTATGTCGGGGCTGCCGCCTCAAGACTTGCGGCAGAGCCGTAATGAGGAGCATTTCCAACGAGGTTTTAAAAGAGTTTTGGCTTAAGTTGACACCACTGCCCCACTCCCTACTCCTGATTTAAATGTTTGAGAATCAACGAACAAACATCTGTCGCCTCAATTCCATTTTCATCAACTAGATGAGTTTGATGGGTGATAAATAGAGGCCCTTCGGCAACAGAAGTGGTAATGTTACCATGAGAGCCACGTACTAGGGAAGCATCCAGAGCAATCACATCCATTAAGTAGCGAAAACCCAGTTGTTTCTTAAGTAACTTGAGAGCAATTTTTCCTTGAGGAAATTTAATTTGTGGATCAAGGAAAAGTTCTACAGGATCGTAACCAGGTTTGCGGTGGATATCTACAGTTCTAGCAAAATCAGGAGCTTTCGCATCATCGAGCCAATAATAATAGGTAAACCAAGCATCAGGTTGAGCGATCGCAACTAATTCCCCCGATCTAGGATGATTAAGATGGTAGGTTTGCTTACCCTCTTCATCCAATACCTGGGCTACGCCTTCAGTTGCTTCTAAAAGCGATCGCACTTTTGGGATGTACGCTAGATCATTCACATATACATGAGCAATTTGATGATCGGCAACGGCAAAGGCAATGCTAGCACCAAAATCGAGCAGTTCTCGCCCTAATTCTTCCCGCACAGCAATTAAACCATTTTCCCTTAATACGCGGTTGATATCCACTGCTTTAGAAACTGGGGTAATGCCATACTCAGAAAGAATAATTACCTGAGTATTACGTGCTTGATAATATTCAATTAAATCGCCACAAACAGCATCAATTTCTTGCAAATCAGCTTGGATGTGTGTTTCATTGTTACCAAATCTTTGCAGACAGTAATCTAAATGTGGCAGATAAACTAGTGATAATGTAGGGCTGTAACGTTCCTCAATCCATTTTGCTGAATTGGCAATCCATTGACTAGAACTAATGGAAGTTTTTGGCCCCCAAAAATCGAACAAAGGGAAGTTTCCTAAATCAGATTGAATTTGCGATCGCACATCACTAGGATGGGTATAAATATCAGGTAATTTTCTGCCATCTGCGGGATACATCGGGCGCGGCGTAATGGCATAATCTACTGAAGAATACATGTTGTACCACCAAAAAAGGTTGGCACAAGTGAAGTTTGGATCAATTGATTTAGCTATTTCCCAAACTTTGGGAGCCTGTACTAGTTTATTAGATTGCCGCCAAAATTTTACTTCACATTCATCGCAGAAGTACCAACCATTAGCGACAATTCCATGCTCATCAGGCAATTTTCCTGTTAAATAAGTAGCCTGAACTGAACAAGTCACAGCAGGTAACACTTTTTTGATGGGAACTACTTGCCCAATAGCCGCCCAAGAAGATAAAAACGGCGTATTTTCTCCTAGTAAACTGGGCGTTAATCCTACAACATTTAGAACAACCGTTTTCTGCATCAATTTAATCCTCTCTTACAAATTACGAATTACGAATTAATTTTAATACCCACTCATATTCACGCTGAATAGAAGTCAGCAAATCTATCTTCATTTCTGATGGCAATACATCCCAAGTGTAAGTCTCAATTTCTAAATGTTGGCAAGCATTGTTTGTTTGAAGTAGATGCAAAACAGTAGCAATGTCATCTTGCGTAGACTGTAAAATTTGATAATCATGAATAAAAATTGGGACATGGAAGTGAGTACGCCATTCTTCAGCTAGAGATTGCTCTAAATGTGGTAATGCAGTTATTAAGTCAGGATAGTGATGGAGTGTACCATCATTGCGACGTTCTATTACTTGGTGAAGATAAGTAGATTCTGCAAAAGGGCGTAAGCGTTCAACTATCAAAGTCCGCTTCTCAACATCAGCAGGGATTTTTACTTGAATCGCTGCGCTGATTTGAATCTTACCAATCTTAATTCCTGCCGATTGCAAACGCGCAAATACAGACTTTGGCTGCTCATATTCAACTGAAAAATGGCAGGTATCATAGCAAACTCGAACGTGTTCTAGCAATTTAGTCTCTGCTAAACTCTGCTCAATATTTAAATTTTCTGATAAGTAATTACCGCCAATTGGCAATAACCATTTTTGATATAAATCAATTACTTCTGAGGTGTTTTCAATTAAGCCATCAGGCTCAGGTTCTAAATCAATATGTAGTATCTTTCCTGTTGTTTCGCGGATGCGAATTATTTCTATAACAACTGATGCTATGTTCAAACAACTCTTTTTCCGAACTGTCTCGAAAGTTGCTTGGTCTTTTTCCCACCAAGGTTTATAGGATAATGGTAGTGTAGAAATTCCGCCATCAAGTCCTTCTGGCAAAAGAGTAGCTAAAATTTGTACCAAGTTTAATGTGTAATTCACCCGTTCTTGTGTAGACCAATCTGGTGCATAAACTTGGTCTTTTACCACCTGTCGATGGAATCCGCCATAAGGAAATCCATTTAAGGTAAAAACATATAAATCGTGTTGAGTTAGCCACGCTTGGAATTGAGCCAAGTTATTATTTTGTAAAAGTTGTTTTGCGGCGATATCTGCTAATCTCAAGCCAATGCCAAAAGGTTCTGTAGGCGATAAACGTGACTTGAGTTCGGGAATATACTTTTCTAAATTTGCGAAAACCTCTAGCCAACTTTCACCAGGATGAATATTGCTGCAATAAGTTAAGTGAAAATTATTGTTTTTTGTAATTTTCATTTTCTAGTTTTATGCCCTATATATACTAATTAAGGTGAAAGCCAGTCTAAAAGGAGCTTTTAGAGATTGTCTCGTTCCCAGTCAGAGACTGGGAATGCCTATAGGGGGGCTGCCGCCTCCCTGACTTGCGGCAGAGCCGCAATGAAGAGCATTTCCAGACAGAGGCTGTAAACGAGGTTTTAAAGGGGTTTTAGCTTGAGTTGACACCAATGCACATCTATGCACCCCTACAGACGATTCATTTGTTGCAAAGATTGTTGAATATGGTATTACTGGGTGTGTACATTCAAATTTAAGTAACAGCAAATAGTTCTGCTAACTTCATCGAAATTGGTAGCAAAATTAGAACTAATAAACCGTAATACAAACCAGCAAAACCAGATGCAACGGTTGCATCTAAGACTATTAGAGATAAAACGCCTATTTTCACAGCATTTCGGATGTTTTCTGCGAGTGGTTCACGCGCCGCTTTGATAAAATTAGGCAAGACTCTGATAGCTAATAAAATAGCAAATGGTAGTGCTGCGATCGCTGTATACTCTTTTAATAATCCTAAAGCTAAAACTGCCGTCAAAACTATTCCAATTAACAGTAGTGCTAGTACTCCTGTAATCTTCTTACCTCCGTGAACTTCACCCTGACTAATTGCAGTGATAGCCGCAATATAAATAACAGGAATTAGTGCTAAGTACCAACGTTCTCCTATTACTGCTGGTACAGCACTTACACCTAATAATAAGTTACTACCACGGCATAAACCCATATTTAAAGGGCCAAAAAAAGGATGATGTTTGGCAAGTGAGTCATATAGCAGCGATGCCAGAGTGATAAATATAGCGATCGCACCACTCGACCAGGATACTTGAAAAGCAGCTATAATAGCGATCGCAAACAGTATACTCCCCAATAAACTAGCATTTTGACGAGATACGCGACCACTAGGAATTGCTCTATTTGGTCGCTCTTTTGCATCTAATTCCGCATCGAAAATATCATTAAAAACTATACCACCGCCGTATAAACCAGTTGTAGCCAATAACAACCAAGCTAATGGAATTAGTATGGCAAAACTTGCTTCACCATTGATTAACTTAGCAAAAATAATCCCAGAGCCGGAAGCCGCAAAGCCAACAAGAATATCCGCCCAAGCAGTAACAATATTAGCAGGACGCATCAATTCCAGATAACCCCGCCAGCCTTGAAAATTTAAGCTTGCAACATTCACTTATCTGCCTCCTTGCCTAGTAATTTCTCAAAATAAACCGCATATTACAGATGAATTAGATAGCTATCTATAGCTGTTCCAAATAATTCATGGAATTTTCTTTTACTACTCTTCCTCTGCATGAAACAAAAAATATTGGTGTTACCTATTTGCGGGATATTTTGCTGATTTTATAGGATGTCAAGATGCCCACCCTACAAGAATCTCAGCAACCCCAAAATATTTCTCCAAGAGACTCCATGAGTTACATTGACAACGCAAAGATGAAAATCTCTCTTGCAATGCCCAATGCCCAATCCCCAATGCCCCCTTCCAATCTTCTACTCAATCAACACATAATCTGAAACTGATTTGATTCCTGGTTCCTGTCCGCGCAACACAGAATTACCATTGAACAACTGACGCTGATCAACAGATTGGGGATTAAGCCAGTCTGATGCTTTCATCTGCCCAGTTTGACTGTAAGCAGCTAGGGCATTTTCATAACAAACTGCTCGCACATGTTCTTCAGGAATGCCCCTATCTAACATCAACTGAGCAGTTTTCGGGACTGCTAAAGGATCACTGATACCCCAATCAGCGCTACTATCTACAATGATGCGACGAACACTATCGTGTCCCGCTTTGCGATCGCATCCATACTTACGGACAACTTCTACCATCCTGGCGTTACCCATCTTCGTTTGTGGATAAATTGTAAAAGCTGCCCAAAAACCCCGTCCTAATACTTCTTCAACAGTTTCCTCGTTGTTGTGGTCAATAATTACTTGTGAAGGATCTAAGCCATATTCGACGCACCGATCCATACTCCGACTAGCACCCGCCTTCTTATTACGATGAGGCGTATGAATTAGTACCAACATATCGAGTTCTTTGGCTAATTCTAACTGTTTACAAAAGTACTTATCCTCTGCTTCTGTCATGTCGTCATAGCCAATTTCGCCAATGGCAACAACTCCCTCTTTACAGGCGTAAAGTGGTAGCAATTCTATAACTTCTGCTGCTAGCGCCTCATTGTTAGCTTCTTTCGGATTTAGGCCAATTGTGCAGTAGTGTTGGATGCCAAACTGACTAGCACGAAACCGTTCCCAGCCTACAAGACTATTGAAGTAGTCTTTGAATGTACCAGCGTTGGTTCGAGGTTGTCCTAACCAAAAAGCTGGTTCAATAACGGCAACAATGCCATATTCCCGCATTACTAAGTAATCGTAAGTAGTACGGGAACACATGTGAATGTGAGGATCGATGAACATCATGGTTTTAATGATTGGGTATTGGGCATTGGGCATTGGGCATTGGTTCTTTTCCTCATCTCCCTCATCCCCAGTCTTTTTTATTTGTAAACTGACAAGCGATCGCGGCTAAAACTGTTCCAAGTCAGATTACCTTGTTGAATGGATAACTGTAAATCTGGGTAACGGGTAAGTAATGCTTGCGCTTGGGGTAAAGGAGACTCAGCACAAGCTAACGCTGCTGCTTTTTGCTCGTCTATATCCCCATTCGCTAGTACTTTTTCCAAATCTGTGATGATTGCGCTATCTGCAAACCGCCCTACAGATCGCCAAAGTTCTGGCGTAACTGAGCGTTTAGCTGCCCAACGTTCATGGGCATAGTCTGCCAACATCCTCGCCAATTCTGGGTTAGCACGCCGATCGAGACCCCAAATTAGATGCAATGGACTGCCGACAAACACAGCCTTCACCACCATCTGATTCCAAGCAGCATTATCTAAATAATCCGCTGGATAAGGGTTACGTAGTGCTATGGCTTGGAACACATTACTCATATTGCTGCGAATTCCCTCAGCAGTACGGTGGCGATGTAACTCTGCATGTGGTAATAGCGGCAAACTTTGATAAAGGACAACTAACTCCCCCATATCGGCAGTGGAGAAAACTTGATCAAGCGATCGCACATACCCCTGAGCATCATCGTGGGGCAAAGCTAGAAGCAAGAGTGTGCGACCTGCTTGATCTACACTCCAATGACCAGGATACCAACCGGGAATCATATCCTCTGCTGCTTCCAAGTCCTGGAATGTTAGTTGCAAATCCTGTTTACCTAAATAACGCGGCACAGCACTAAATGCCGTGAAAAACACTCGTTCAGTAGCGCCGCTAGCAATCTGTGCCTGCTTCTGTTCCAGCCAAGCAAAAGCTTTTTCTGAAACAGACTTTAACAGCCAGTTATGCAGTAACTTGTTTACTTTATTCATGATGAATTTCAGAGAGTTGCCCAACTTTTTTTGTGACAACTAAGTATAAAATCTACCACTAAACTTGATACATTGTGATTAAACCAGCTAAATAATATACTCTTGAGGTGATAACTTCACTGAATCTATAAAAATCTCCCGATTTTAAATAAGATACTGTAAAGATATCATTTTGATTAGATAAATTCTAAAATTATCTTACGGAAAAAAATTAGAATCTTATGTAATAATGAACTCCATTGCCAACCTCAGATATAAAGTCTAGGCATCAATATAAATTGTAAATTAATGTTATTTTTAACTTTATCTACTAGGGTGAAGGCGCTTCAGTATGATTGATTTAGTATCTAGAATTTGTCTAGTAAATCATTTTAAGATTGAAGTATTTAATGGTTTTTTAGGTTCATTATAGTGTCAATTGTAATCGCAATAGTGCATCCATTTACAGTTAGTTAAAAACTAATAATATTCCAATGGCTATTCAACAAAAAACCGTTCTGAATCTGCAACCAATTAACCAATGTGTTCGCGTCACCTTCAACTATGATGTTCACTTCACTAGAGGTCTGTTTCAGTTAGATAATCCTTTACTCGCACAAGTGATTGCCGCAGATAGGGAGACAACCCCAAAACAAGTACTAGCAGTGGTAGATGCAGGATTTTTACAGTCCCAGGATGGGTTGCTGAAAAAATTATCAGTTTATGCCCAGTGTTATGGAGATGTACTCACGTTGAGCAGTGAGCCGATGGTAGTTCCGGGTGGAGAAGCAGTCAAGAACGATTCTAGATTTATAGAGCAAATTCATCAGCAGATCAATGCATCTGGATTGTGCCGTCACTCCTACGTTTTAGCAATTGGAGGTGGAGCCGTCCTAGACATGGCAGGATATGCAGCAACAACGGCGCACCGAGGAATTCGGCTGCTACGAGTACCGACAACAGTATTAGGGCAAAATGATTCGGGTGTAGGGGTAAAGAACGGAATCAATGCCTTCGGTAAGAAAAACTTTTTGGGTACATTCATGCCACCTTATGCTGTCTTGAATGACTTTGATTTTCTCACTAGCCTTGATGATCGAGATTGGCGATCGGGTATTGCAGAAGCGGTGAAAGTAGCGCTGATTAAAGATGCAGATTTCTTCGATTTCATTATGACTAATGCCGATAAATTGGCTAATCGAGACATGGACATAATGGAAAGGCTGATCTATCGCTGTTCTCAGTTGCACTTAGAGCATATTGCAGGTAGCGGCGACCCCTTTGAAATGGGTTCATCGCGTCCTTTAGATTTTGGACACTGGGCTGCTCACAAACTGGAGCATTTAACTAGTTACAGCCTACGTCATGGTGAAGCTGTAGCGATCGGTATTGCTTTAGATACGACCTATTCATATTTAACAGGGCAACTCTTGGAATCTGAGTGGCAAATGGTTCTAACTACACTCAATAAATTAGGCTTTAGCTTGTACGTATCAGCACTGACAGAGCAATTAGATCAACTAGAGCATCCGCATTGTCTATTTAGGGGGCTTACTGAGTTCCGTGAACACTTGGGAGGAAAATTGACAATCACCCTTCTACAAGGAATCGGGCAGGGAATAGAAGTTCATCAGGTGGATTTGTCTTTGTATAGAGATGCTATTTTGATGCTGCAAGATTGGGAACTTTTACATTAACAATGTCTATGATATTCTCCATTAAACTAGAACGTATTTGGTAGGTTACAAATTTCTCCTCCAAATTTTCATCCTTGATTTTTATCAAGTAAATATGACAAATCTTTTGAAGTATAGAGTTTGTAGTAAGGACTTTAGTGCTTATTTTCTAAGCACTAAAGTCCTTACTACAAACTTGCTTAATTTTTCAGGCGATCGCTACTTCGTGATTCTGAATTGTAAAATACTTTTTAGTTCCTCTTCTTCTTCCTTGAGAACGTAGTAAAGTTCCCAATTTTGTTGGAGATTTAACCAAAACTCTGAGCTATTTCCGAAAAATTTTGATAACCTGATTGCCGTACTAGGTGTAATACCTCGCTTTTGATTTACAAGCTCATTTATTCGCTGATAAGGAACGTGAAGTGCATCTGCAAGTTCTCTTTGAGTTATTCCCATTGGGTCTAGAAAATCTTTAAGTAATATTTCACCTGGATGTGATGGGGGTCTATACTTTGGAACTCTCATCTGTTGTTATCTCCTAATGGTAATCGACTATTTCAACTTCTGATGCACCCTGGAGTGTCCATATAAAGCAAATTCGATATTCGTCATTAATCCGAATACTATGCTGACCTTTCCGCTCACCTTTTAGTACTTCTAACCTGTTACCCGGTGGAACTTTAATGTCATCTAGAGATAACGCTGCATTAAGTTGATCTAATTTTCTACGTGCAACTTCCCAACAGTATATAGGACATTGCTTTCAAGCTTCCTTTGAGTCATTACCATCAAAAATATCTTCGGTTCCTTGATCCTTAAATGATACTATCATAATTAGCATGATGACACGGTTATCATGCTATCAAAAAACGGAGTAGCATTATAGTCCTCTGGTAGATCCCCATCTCCCTTATCGTAAATTAAAGGGTTTAAGAAACTGCAATCTACATGTAGCACCCATTTCAGTCGGGGTTTAAATTGAACGTAGTTGCCACAACGCTCTTAACCCGCGCAAGGCACTTCTCTTCTGGTGCGGACGCACTCGCGTTCGTCTGAAATGTCTAAAATGTTTGAATTTTGAATTTTGAATTTTGAATTGTTAACTCCCTACCCCCCTTGATGTTCACAATGAAAACCTCGATGCTCCCAAGCTTGCATATCTACTTCAGTAAGTCTTGTCACATTTGAGCATTGCGGTTGAATAATTTGACTTAAAATCGCCCAAAATAGGCTGCGTGTTAAATCTAATCCAGTTTTGGCCCAAGATTCACGATTACCAGGAACACCCAACTCCTGAACAATCTCTGACTCTACCCAAATACCATGAGCGCCCAAAAGAATTTGTGCCATCCATTTGGCTCTGGGTAAATGACTTGGCGAGGTAATCAACATGACTTTATGCACTCCCCAACGCCGCAGAATCGGGATACCATAATAAAAATTTTCAAAGGTAGAATTCGCGCACTTTTCTAACCAAACGTTTTGTAACTCTACTAATTCCGGCTGAAAAATTAACCGTATACAGGGGTCTGGGGAACCATGAGAAATTAAAATTGGGGTTTGCGGGTATTGTTTTGCTTGTTGGGCAACATAAGTTTCTCGACTAACACTGCCACCAAGCACAAAGAAGGCATCTACTGGCTGCGAAGAAGCAAAAACTAAGGTTATAGTAGTGAAAATCAGCCAAGTGCCCAGGACAAAGTACAATCCACCAGTTAGTTTTTGTAACAACTGCCACAGATTAGCAGATTTTCTTTTAATAGAAATTAATGATTTGATGGTAAATTTGCGTTTCATGACTTAGGTAAGAAAACCTGATTTAATGGCTGTCTAACAGTGCTGCAATTCAGTGATCAAAGTGCTATCTTATAAAAGTAATGAAGAATTGCAAACATGACGCTGATCAAAGTGTCACACGTTCAGTATAGCCTTCCGGAGAAGGCTAACAAACTGAGAAATGGTTGTTAATAATGGAGTATTTTCGGCATCATTCAACGATAAAAATGATGAAGGGAGCATAGCTGAGTTTGGGGTATAAAAACTTAAAATTTTCTGGAAAGCCTGATTGCTAAACTGTCAACAACACAATTATTCCAACTGATATAATACATGAACCAATCTGCAAAAAGTTACTCGCCGCTCCAAGTAGCCTTGATTGGTGGAGCGATCGCCACTACTGCTACTATGTCTGTGTTCGGCCCCGCTTGGACTCGTGATGTCCGTGCCGCTCTAGCCCTACAAGACAGCCCGAAAGCGATAGTTGACCAAGTATGGCAAGTGGTGAATCACGAATATGTTGATGCTAAATTTAATCAACAAGATTGGCAAGCAACCAGACAAAGCCTGTTGAACAAAGACTATTCTTCTCGGGAAGAAGCTTATACTGCCATCCGCGAAGCTTTACAAAAGTTGGGAGATCCTTATACTCGGTTCATGGACCCCAAACAGTTTGAAGCCCTGACTAGCCAAACATCTGGGGAAGTCTCTGGCATCGGCATTCGGATGGAAGTCAACCAAAAAACTCAGCAGCTGACTGTTGTCGAAGCCATAGAAAATTCTCCAGCACTGAAAGCTGGGATCAAAGCAGGCGATGAAATTTTGGCAATTGACGGCAAACCCACTCTCAAAATGAAAGTGGATGACGCCTCCAAGTTAATTCGTGGCAAAGCGGGTACTCCCATCAAGCTACGGCTGGGACGAACGGGGCAAAATGCTTTTGATCTGAAGCTGACGAGAGCAAATATTGAAGTGCCAACGGTACGTTATACCCTCAGACAAGAAGGGAATCGCCGCGTTGGCTATATCCGTTTGCGGGAATTTAGCGCCCACGCCGCAGAGCAAATGCAACGAGCCATCCGCGATTTGAACAGTAAGAAAGTTGATTCTTATGTCTTGGATTTGCGGGGAAATCCTGGCGGCTTATTGCAAGCGAGCATTGAAATTGCCCGGATGTGGTACGATAACGGCGGAATTGTCAAGACAGTAGACCGTGTGGGCACTAGTGAAGAAACTAAAGCCAATAGCACTGCTCTGACAAATCGTCCTTTGGCGGTCTTAGTAGATGGTAATTCAGCTAGTGCTAGCGAAATCCTCACAGGGGCGCTCAAGGATAATAAGCGGGCGGTAGTCGTAGGTGGTCAAACCTTTGGTAAGGCACTAGTGCAGTCAGTTCATGAACTCGCAGATGGTTCCGGCTTGGCAGTTACCATTGCCCATTACTACACCCCGGCGGGAACGGATATTAACCATAAAGGGATTACGCCAGATATCAAGCTAGACTTGACAGAGGCACAAGAGCGTCAGTTAGCTTCTAATCCAGATTTAATCGGAACTAAGAGTGATCCGCAATATGCCCGTGCGATCGCAATTCTATCAAATAACAACTTTGCCCAGCCGCCGGCAAATCAACCGATTCGACCCATGAGCCGCGCCGGTAACTTGAAATTTTAGATTGACGCGAATGATTTGTTACCAGGTGTTTATATAGTAGTATTCCCAAATCCAGATTTTTGGAGTTATAAAAACTGCTTGATATTACCGTTCCAGGATTTTGGTTTGGGAATACTAGCTAGTAATCCCATCTCCAAAATCTCAGATTTATGAATCATCAGCCAGTTGATGCAACCACCGCCACCAGCTTTTTACCAATGGTGTCGGTGGTTGTTCCTATTTATAACGGTGAGGCGGATTTACCAGAGTTAATCAATTGTCTGTTGTCTCAAACCTACCCAAAAGACCGGGTAGAGTACTTGTTGGTGGACAATAATAGTAGCGATCGCACTCTCACTATCCTCAAAACATCTGCCGAAAATTGCCCAATTACAATTCACCCGTTGAGCGAAAACCAAATTCAAAGCTCCTATGCTGCTCGTAATACTGGGATTCGCGCCGCTACTGGTGAAATTATCGTTTTTACCGATGCAGATTGTCGCCCAGAACCGCAATGGTTAGATGCATTAATTCCGCCTTTTGTCAACAAAGAAGTGGTAATTGTCGCTGGTGAAATTTTGGCACTACCAGGCACAACTCTGCTAGAACGACACGCAGAGCGTCAAGAAACTTTGTCGCCAAAGCATACCCTTAAGCATTCCTTTCGTCCTTATGGTCAAACGGCTAATTTGGCGATTCGACGCATTGCCTTAGAAAAAGCGGGTTTATTTCGTCCCTATCTTACCACTGGTGGCGATGCAGATATTTGCTGGCGGATTTTGGGGGAAAACATCGGGCGTTTGGAATTTGCTCCGAATGCGATCGTTAAGCACCGCCACCGCGCTACACTTCAAGAACTGCAAAGTCAATGGCAGCGCTATGGACGCTCAAATCGCTATCTGCATGAACTGCACGGTGTAGATTTGATGCGAGAGATGACACCCAAAGAATACGGCTATCGCTTAGTACGTTGGTTATTGAAGGAAGTACCAAGGGATATTAAGAAGGCGTTGGCGCAGCCCAACCCAGGCATCGCGGGTCAAGCCACCCTTGTAGATTTATTAAATACTCCCATTGGTTTGTTCACTGCTAGGGCGCGTACTGCTGGGCAACGAGACGCCAAGCTGCCAGAGAATGCCAAGATAATTGATCGGCTGTAACAATACTAGGGGGCTGGAATATGAGCAGTCAGACAATTTTGGATTTTAGATTTTAGACAGGACTTACGCACTCAAAACCTGAAATCTCGATCCCCCCTTTTTAAGGCAGGGCTGTTTCATTCGATCTCTTAGAGATTTTGTCAAGAGTACGAGTCAGAAATTTGCTTGATTTGGTCATCGAAAAGCTACCACCTCAACGAGTAAATTTCAGTGCGAACGCGATTTTCTTGCCCAATCAGATTTTTTAGTCACCTGACTTTTTTGCTTGAAACGCTTGTAAATCAGAGCCTTTTAGGGAATGAAACAGCCCTGCCTTTTTAAGGGGGGATCTCAAGAGCCAACTTTTTTAAGGGGTTGGGGGATTTCTTATGCGTAAGTCCTATTAGATTCAAAAGAGCAATCAAGTCACTTGCTCTGTCATTTAATTTGAGATTTTGCGGAAAGTTGCTCTTGCGGCTCTGCCGCGCCACTTCCTACAACTCTTGGAACCCCCGCAACGGAGTGGCTTGACTTGAGCAAACTTTCCAAGCCTTCTAATCCTTCGGCATTTATTTTTGCTTGCAGTAGATGCTCCCGTTCTGTATGACATTCCTTAGTATCCCATGCTACTAAGCAGCTAAGTAAGAAAAAACAAACGCTCTTGTCAGCCCAAAAGCATTGACTGAAACCCTTATTCTTTCGTTAACTCACAAAAGTGAATGTATCTTAAGAAGTATTTCCAAAAATAAGGAAAGCAAATATGCTGTTATTGATCAAGTTTTAACTTGGATAGCTTGTATTTAATAAAGTAGAAATTTCAGTAGGTAGGGCTTGCTGCAACTTTGCACTTTGCTCGTTAATGGACAAGTTTGTGGCACTGAATAGGGCAAAAAGCTGATTTGAGCGTGTACAAATTTGATTGCTCCCTCATCATTGATAGATAAGTTAGTAAATCAAGAAAATAAGTTCTGCCATATTTAATTACAACGTGTCCGCTCTTGCAAGTAACCCTCTCCTTGCCTGCTCAATCGGGTCTGAAGCTTCGAGGAAGGTATGGGTTTTGCTTCCTTTGACCTCTTCATTCACAGCTACGCTTCATAGTTTTGTGAGTTGAGCAACATGAACGTGGATGGATTTAGCCAACAGATAGATAAATTGCGCTCACAAGTACAGGGACTATTGCAATGCAATGAAACTAAGCCAAACTCACAACAAGAGATCATAACAGAGGCTTTTGAGGAACTCAACATTGCAATGGAAGAACTATTGACAGCCTCGGAGGAGTTAGAGGTCACACGAGCGGCAGTAGAAAAAGAGCGCCAGCGTTACCAAGATTTGTTTGAGTTCGCTCCAGATGGTTACTTGGTAACTAATACCACCGGGACAATCCAAGAGGCTAACCATGCAGCAGCAACCTTGCTCGGTGTCCACCAAAAGTATCTAGTAGGTAAACCATTAATTCTCTTTATTGCTCAAGCAGACCGCCAGTCCTTTAACTCTCAAATGAACAATTTGCAGGAGCTAAAGGACTGGGAAATTAACCTACAGTCACGGGGAGGAACGCCTTTCCCTGCTAGTGTTAAAGCGTCTGCGGTATACGACCTTGAAGGGAAACCGCTTGGCTGGCGTTGGCTGCTGTGCAACATCAGTGAACGCAAACAAGCTGAAGAAATGTTGCACCGAGCTTACGATGATTTAGAAATACGGGTGGCGGAACGGACAGAGGAATTGGTAAAAACAAATCAGCAATTGCTGACTGAAATTACAGAGCGTAAACGAGTCGAGTCACAACTGCTGCACCTTGCCTTTCACGATGCACTGACGGGTCTGGCAAACCGCGCTGCATTTATGAACCGCCTAAGACATGCGCTCAATTATTCAAAACGGCATTCAGATTATCTATTAGCTGTAATGTTTATCGACCTGGATCGATTTAAGGTGATCAATGATAGTCTTGGACACTTAAATGGAGACCAATTACTGCTTGCGACTGCAAGTAGGCTAGAACTATGTGTACGCTCCATAGATACAGCCGCACGCCTTGGGGGAGACGAATTTACAATCCTGCTTGAGGGAATCCAAGATGTATCAGACGCCATCACAGTAGCTGAACGGATTCAACAGGAACTGGCGTTACCCTTTAAGCTTGACGGACAAGAAGTGTTCATAACGGCAAGTATTGGTATCGCGTTGAGTTCGACATTAGATTATGAACAGCCAGAAGACCTTTTGAGGGATGCTGATACAGCAATGTACCGAGCCAAGGTGCTGGGCAGAGCGCATTATGAGCTATTCAACTCAGATATGTATGCTAATGCTCTGGCGAAATTGCAGTTAGAGACCGATTTGCGCCGAGCAATTGAACGCGTTGAGTTCCGAGTTTATTACCAACCGATTGTTTCGCTCACAAATGGCTCTATTTTAGGTTTTGAGGCTCTGTTGCGCTGGCAGCATCCAGAGCGTGGTCTGCTTAATCCAGCAGATTTTATTCCCCTAGCAGAGGAAACTGGACTAATTTTCTCCATTGGCAACTGGGCATTGCATGAAGCCTGTCGCCAGATACAAGCTTGGCGGGTGTACCATCATTCCAACTTCCTAGAGAAAATCAGTGTCAATCTCTCCCTCAAGCAATTTTCCCAGCCGGATTTGATTGAGCAGATTGGGCAAATTTTGGACTCAACTGGTCTTGATACTGGCACTCTAGTGCTAGAAATTACTGAAAGCGTAATTGTGGAAAATGGCGATAAGGCAACTGCCGTACTCTTACAACTTCGAGAGATGGGTATTGAGTTATCAATTGATGACTTTGGTACAGGCTACTCCTCATTAGGTCGTCTTTATAACTTTCCGATTAAAATGTTGAAGATTGACCGTTCTTTCATCAGCTCAATCGGTGCTAGTAGTAGGAATTTAGAAATTATTGAGATAATTGTCACATTGGCACACAAGCTGGGTGTGGATGTGCTTGCCAAAGGAGTAGAGACAAAAGAGCAACTAGCACTTCTAAGAAAGTTGAGCTGTGAATATGGCCAGGGACATTTTTTCTCAGTTCCATTAAATAGCTCGGCAGCAGAGGCATTAATTATGGAACATCCTCAATGGTAAAGGTTCTTTAAAAAAATTCGTAATTGATAATGACGCTCTCTACGAGACGCTGCGCGTAGCGTCTCGTTGGCGCAGCCTCTCGTAGAGAAGAGAAGCAATCACAACGACTTTGACGGTTTTACATTTTGTTACATATAGCGGTTCCCATTCAGATGCGGTACAACATTATATCGCCAGGTGTAGAGGCACGGCAGTGCCCATTCGTGTCAACTTAAGCTAAAACCCTTTTAAAACCTTGTTTCCAGCCTCTGCCTGGAAATGCACCTCATCGCGGCAGAGCCGCGAGTCAGGGAAGCGGCAGCCCCCCTATAGGCATTCCCAGTCAGAGACTTCTTTTCGAGACAATCTCTAAAAGCTGGTTCTAGACTAACTTTCACGTTAAGTTGACACGCATGGGCACTACCCATTGGTGTCAACTTAACGTGAAATCGGCGGTTAGAAACAACTATGGCAAAGCAATGGGTTTTTCCCTTATACCTTTTGTTCAATGACTGTCAACTTTCGCTAAATTGGAAAAAGGAAAACTCAAGGAAATCTTAAATGTCAGCACAATTGTTACTGGTGGATGATGAACCAGGCATACGGGAAGCCGTGAAAGACTATTTGCAAGAGAGCGGTTTCAACGTTCAAGTCGCCAGTAACGCCCTTGAAGGTTGGGAATGGATGCAGCTCAATACACCTGACTTAGTGATTTCCGATGTCATGATGCCTCAAGTGGATGGCTATCAGTTCCTCAAGCAACTGCGAGAAGACCCCCGCTTCCAAGCACTCCCGGTAGTATTTTTAACTGCTAAAGGTATGACAGGCGATCGCATCCAAGGCTATCATGCTGGTGTTGATGCCTATCTACCCAAACCCTTCGATCCAGATGAGTTAGTCGCCATAGTCGAAAATTTGCTAGCCCGCCGCGCCGCTAAGTCCGCAAGTACCGGAGATGACGCTGAAACCCCCGATCTTGCTGAACTAGCCAATCAGATTGCCCAAATTAAGGCATTGTTAACTCAAAGAAATGCCATTTCGCAATCGCCAGCCCCTTTCAAAATTGATTTGACTCCCAGAGAACAAAGTGTTCTAAATTTGGTCGCTGAAGGGTTGATGAACAAAGAAATCGCCCGTCGCTTGGAAACCAGCGTCCGCAATGTAGAAAAGTACGTCAGCCGTTTGTTTAGTAAAACCGGCACCAATAGCCGTACAGAGTTAGTTCGTTTTGCTCTAGAACACGGTCTTGCTAAATAGGTATTGGGTATTGGGCATTGGGTATTGGGCATTGGGCATTGGGCATTGGGTATTGGGCATTGGGTATTGGGCATTGGGCATTGGGCATTGGGCATTGGGCATTGGGCATTGGGCATTGGG